>DATABK010000485.1:0-9342 GCA_036259695.1 Actinomycetes bacterium
TCCGCCAGGGGGTGCTCAGCAACCTCCTCAACCCGAAGATCGCCGTCTTCTTCACCAGCTTCATCCCGCAGTTCGTCTCCCCGGGCGAGTCGGTCCTGGTGAGCTCGCTGGCCCTGGGGGCGATCTTCAACCTGCTCGGGGTTGTCTGGCTGGTCGCCTTCGCGCTGCTGGTCAGCCGGGCCGGCAGCCTGCTGCGCCGCCCGCCGGTGAAGCGTGCCCTCGACCGGCTGACCGGGTTGGTGCTGGTGGCCTTCGGCGTGCGCCTGGCCACCGAGCGGCCCTAGGCGTCAGGGGCGGTACAGCAGGTCGATGTACCGCTTGAGCAGGTCCCGGACCATCCCCCGGAACGGGATGGTGGCGGCCAGGCCGTAGACCGGCACGGCCCCGGGGCCGCCCGCCGGCTCGGCCTGGGCCCCGGCCACCGAGGCTTGGAGGTCGGCCAGGAACCGCTCGGCCACGCCCGGCTCGGTGTGGCGGAGGGTCACGCACAGGTGCACGGCGGGCGGTCGCTGGAGGGCGTTGAGGCTCCAGCCGCGCCGTGTCATGTGCTCGTGCACCCGGTAGATGTCGGGGCCGTCGGAGGCGAACGCGATCACCCACAGGGGGTCGCCGAGGACGCGCAGCCGGGGGATGGCGGCGATGCCGTCGCGGATGGCGGCGCCGGTCGCAAGGACCCGGCGGGTCGCCTCCAGGTAGCCGTCCTCGCCGGTGGCGACCATGGCCGCCCAGCAGGCGGCGCTGAGCCCGCCCGGCCGGCTGCCGGCCAGGGTGGGGGAGAAGTACAGCCCGCCCGGCCACTCGGTGGCGGTGAAGTACTGGTGCGAGCGCAGCTCGGTGCCCCGGTACAGCACCACCGAGGTGCCCTTGGCCGCGTAGCCGAACTTGTGGGTGTCGGCCGACATCGAGGTGACCCCGGGGATCTGGAAGTCGAACCCGGGCACGTCGTAGCCGAGCCGCCGCGCCCACGGGAGGACGAACCCGCCCAGGCAGGCGTCGGTGTGGAAGCCGATCCGGCGCTCGGCGGCGACCGCGGCCAGCTCCCCCACGGGGTCGACGAC
Organism: Actinomycetes bacterium; assembly: GCA_036259695.1. Lineage (GTDB taxonomy): Bacteria > Actinomycetota > CALGFH01 > CALGFH01 > CALGFH01 > CALGFH01. The sequence continues at coordinate 1,059 of DATABK010000485.1, forward strand.
CCCGTGGGGGAACGACGGCGCCGAGCCCACCATGGCCACGGTGCTGCGGTTGACGGCCCGCCGCATGGCGGCCACGTCGGCCCGGTAGTCGGAGCCCACGGGCACGCGGACCAGCTTGATGCCGAAGCACTGGGCCGCCTTGTCGAAGGCGACGTGGGCGGTGCTGGGGGCGACGACCTGGGGACGGCGGGCTCGCCGCCCGGCGCCGGCCCTGGCCTGGTCCCGGTAGGCCTTCATGGCCAGCAGGATGCTCTCGGTGCCGCCGGAGGTGACGGTCCCCACCACCTGCCGGCTCGGGTCGCTGCCGCCGAGCATGGCTGCGGTCATGGCCACGATCTCGGCCTCGAACTTGGCCCCGCTCGGCCACAGGTCGGCGTGCAGCGGGTTCACCTGCGAGCTGGTCGCGTACACGCGGTTCAGGAAGTCCACGTGGTCGTCGCCGCCGTGGTACACGGCCCCCGAGGCCAGCCCGTCCCGCCAGCGGGGCCGTTCCCGGGCCGCCAGGTCCTCCACCGTCCGGAGGACCTCGTCCCGGCCAAGGCCGCGTTCGGGGAGCCGGGCGAAGCTGGCCGCCTCCCCGCGGTAGGGCTTCACCGAGGCCTCCATGCCGGCCAGCAGCCGCTCGTACTCGCGGTCCAGGCGGGCCCGGACGGCCGGGATGGCCACGGCCAGGCGCTCGGCCGTGGCCGCGACCCTGGGGTTGAGGCGTTCCAGCCTTGCCGCGATGCCGGCGATGTCCACGAGCTCCTCCGGAGTGGCAGGGGCGGTGCGCCGGGCTGGCTACCGCCGGGCGTTCAGCCGCGCGTAGATCCTGCGGGTGCTGCGGTACAGGTTGACGAACTCCGGGAACAGCCTGGCATAGGTCCGCCGGCGGGCCGGGTCGGGCTCGAAGCTCCGGGCGATCGGCACGGCCCCGGCGACCTCGTCCCAGCGCAGGTGGCCCAGCGCGACCGAGGCCTGCAGGGCCGCCCCGCGCGCGTTGGCCAGCACCGGCTCGGCCGCCTGGTGGACCACCCGGTCGAGCACGTCGGCGTGGATCTGGCACCACAGCTCGGACCGGGCCCCGCCGCCCACGGCCGTGACCGCCTCCAGGCGCCGCCCCACGAACCGCTCCACCGGGCCGAGCAGCCAGCGCGAGTTGTAGGCCACCCCCTCGAGCACGGCCCGGACGAGGTGGCCCCGGGTGATGCCGAGCGACTGGTTGAAGAACCCGCCCCGGACGGTGCGGTCGTCGACCGGGGCCCGCTCCCCGTTGACCCACGGGGCGAAGATCAGCCCGTCGCTGCCGGCCGGGACGGACGCCGCCATGGCCAGCATGGCCGGGTACGGGTCCTCGGCCACGCCGGGCGGCCCGCCGTCCGGCGGGAACAGGATGTTGTGGCCCAGCTCGGCCAGGCAGACCCCGGCCGACTCCTGCTCGTTGGCCAGCAGGTAGCGCCCGGGGATGGCCGAGGGGACCGAGGCCAGGTTGTGGAGCAGGTCGGTCTTCTTGAACGGCACGTGGCAGACCAGCCACGAGCTGGTCCCGATGGACAGGTGGGCCTCGAAATCGGCCACCGTCCCGGCCCCGATGGCCGAGGCCAGGATGTCCGGGGCCCCGGTCACGACCGGCGCCGTCGGCGGCAGCCCGAGCGCGGCCGCGGCCGGAGGCGCCAGCGTCCCGAGGACGCTGGCCGTCGGCACCAGGTCGGGGAGCTTGTCCCGGTCCAGGCCGGTGAGGCCGAGCAGCCGCTCGTCGTAGCGGACCGCCCCCAGGTCGCGGGTGTCGGCCGCCCACAGCAGGGTGGCGGCGTCGAAGGAGCTCGCCATCCGGCCGGTCAGCTGGAAGTTGAGCCAGTCCCGGGGCTCCAGGAACTTGGCGGTGCGCCGGTAGAGGTCCGGGAGCCGGTCGCGGATGAACAGGATATGGGCCAGGGTGTCCTTGCCGGAGTGGCTGGGGGCACCGCCTGACCGGTGCACCCAGGTGGCCAGCTTGGCCGCCCCGTAGCCCCGGACGGCCGGGACCCCGCGGGTGATCCGGTGGACCTGCTCGGCACCCCTGGCGTCCATCCAGATGATCGCCCGCATGAGCGGCCGCCCCTGGGTGTCGACCGGCACCGTCCCCGACCACTGCGAGCTGCAGGCGACCCCGGCGACCTGGCCGGGGTCGACGCCGCCGTGGCCGAGGACGCGGCGGGTCCCGCGCACGATCGCGTCCCACCAGTCCCCTGGGTCCTGCTCGACCCCGCCGTCCTCGAGGACGTGCAGCGGGTACCGCTCGACTGCTGAGGTCACGATCTCGCCCCGGAGGGTGGTGACGGCGACCTTCAACCCCGAGGTCCCGAGATCCAAGGCCAGGAGGTAGCGGATCTCCGGCATGGGGCGAAGCATGTCATGGTGACCACGCCGTTCGACGACGACGCCGATCCGGAGTCGACGCCGCGGTGGCGGTCAACGTCCTCGACCACCTCGCCGACCCGGCGGCCGCGCTCCGCGAGGCCAAGCGGGGCGCCCTCGTCTACGGCCGCAAGGCGACCGCGCAGAACAGATTCGAACAGCGATCTGGTTGAGTCTGTTCGGCCTAGGGGCGGTAGGGTACGGTTGCCGTAAGGAGGCCGATGGTGCTTGCACAGGAACGTCGGGACGCCATCCTCCGCGCCCTGCTCCCGTCGGGTGCGGCCACCGTCGCCGACCTCGCCGACGGGCTCGGGGTCTCGGAGATGACCATCCGCCGCGACCTCGGCGTGCTCGCCGCCCAGCAGCTCGTCGAGAAGGTCCACGGCGGGGCCGTGCTGGCCCGGCGGGGGGCCGCCGAGCCCCACTTCGCCACCAAGCGGCGCATCAACGCCGCCGCCAAGGCGGCCATCGCCGAGGCGGCCGTGGCCATGGTGTCCGACGGCATGACGGTCGCCCTCTCGGCCGGCACCACCACCTGGCAGGTGGCCCGGCGGCTGCGGGGCGGCGTGGTCCGTGACCTCACCTTCGTGACCAACTCCCTGAACGTGGCCGGCGCCCTGGAGGCCAACGGCTGGCACTCGATCGTGGTCTCCGGCGGCTCGTTCCGGACCCCGTCCGACGCCCTCGTCGGCCCCTTCGCCAACCAGACCCTGCGCCAGCTCAACGTCGACCTGCTGCTGCTCGGAGTGCACTCGATCGACGCCAGGGCCGGGCTGACCACCCCCAACATCGCCGAGGCCGAGACCAACCGGGTGATGGTGGCCGGCGCCCGGCGGGTCGTGGTGGTGGCCGACTCCAGCAAGCTCGGGCAGGTCTCGCTGGCCACCTTCGCCGGCTGCGACGACGTCGACCAGCTGGTCACCGACACCGGCGCCGACCAGGCCACCCTGGACGCCCTGACCGCGGCCGGCCTGCGCGTCCGCCTGGCCGAGCCCCAGCCCCTGCGCCCGCCGGCCGAGGAGGCGGCGTCGTGAAGCTGACGAGGACCTCCATCCGCCTGGCCGACGGGCGCGAGCTGATCTACTTCGACGAGCGCGAGGGGATCGACCGCCACATCCCCGACACCCGCGACCTGGGGGTCGCCAGCACCGCCAGCCAGATCCGCTGCGACCCGTTGCGCGAGGAGTGGGTGATCGTCGCCTCCCACCGCCAGGGCCGGACCCACCTGCCCCCGGCCGACCAGTGCCCGCTCTGCCCGTCCCGCGACGGCCGGGCCACCGAGATCCCGGCCCCGGACTACGACGTGGTGGTGTTCGAGAACCGCTTCCCGTCGCTGACCGCCGACCCCGGGGAGGTGCCGGACGCCGGCCCCTTCGCCCGCCGGCCGGGCGTCGGGCGCTGCGAGGTCGTCTGCTACACGTCCGACCACGGCGGGGCCCTGGCCCGGCTGCCGGTCAGCCGGATCCGCACGGTGGTCGAGGTCTGGGCCGACCGCACCCAGGAGCTGGGCGCCCTGGACGGGGTCGAGCAGGTCTTCCCGTTCGAGAACCGGGGCGAGGAGATCGGCGTCACCCTGCACCATCCCCACGGGCAGATCTACGCCTACCCGTTCGTGGCCCCGCGTACGGCCCGCCAGCTGGAGGTGGCCCGCACCCATCGGGAGGCCACCGGCGAGTGCCGCTCCTGCTCGATCGTGGCCGCCGAGGGCGACGGGGAGCGGGTCGTGGGGCGGGCGCCGGGCTGGGTGGCCTTCGTGCCGTTCGCCGCCCGGTGGCCGTTCGAGGTCCACTTCTTCACCTCCCGCCACCTGCCCGACCTGCCGGCGCTGGACGACGGCGAGCGCGACGGCCTCGCCGCCCTGCTCAAGGACGTCCTGGGCCGCTTCGACGGGCTGTTCGACCAGCCCCTGCCGTACATGCTGACCTGTCACCAGGCCCCGGCCCGGCGCGACCGGGATCTGGCCCACCTGCACCTGGAGGCGTTCTCGGTCCGCCGGTCGGCGACCAAGCTCAAGTTCCTCGCCTCCAGCGAGTCCGGCGCCGGGGTGTTCATCAACGACATCGCCCCCGAGAAGGCGGCCGAGCTGGTGCGCAGGTCCACACCACCTCCGGGCTGAAACAGGATTCAGGACCCTGCTCGGGTGGTAGACGGCGGAAGCGCGCCCTTTTCACAGGATCAAACACAAAGTAGGCTCAACAGCACAGAAACGGTCAGGGACGCCCACAGAAGGAGTTGCTCCCATGGTCCGTGCCGTGGCCTCGCCGACCACGCGCCGCCCGATCGCTGACCGCCTTGCCGCCGCCGTGCTGTTGCTTGCCCTCTGCCTGGCCGGGGTCGCCCTGACCCCACGAGCCGCCGAGGCCGGCCCCGGCACCTACACCAACCCGGTGTCCCGCGACTTCGCCGACACCTTCGCCGACCCGGCCGTGATCAAGGCCAAGGACGGCTACTGGTACGCCTACGGCACCACCGACCCGCTCGAGGAGGGGGAGCGCACCCGGCACCTCATCCCCATCTCCCGCTCCACCGACCTGGTCAACTGGACCTACGTCGGCGACGCCTTCACCGAGCAGACCCTGCCAGGCTGGGCCGACGCCGCGGCCGGCGCCGCCCTGTGGGCGCCCGACATCCGCTACCTGGACGGCACCTACTACCTCTACTACGTGGTCACCCAGACGACGGAGACGCCCGAGCCCAACGACAACGCCATCGGGGTCGCCACCTCCGACAGCCCGACCGGTCCCTGGAAGGACTCGGGCGACCCGGTGGTCGGCCCACGCCGCGGCAACAGCGGCAACCCCGGCGACTTCCTGTGGACCTTCGACCCCTCGCAGTTCACCGCCCTCGACGGCACCCGCTACCTCTACTACGGGTCCTACTACGGCGGCATCTGGGTCACCGAGCTGAACGAGGACGCCACCGAGGCGGTCGGCCCCCAGACCCAGGTGGCGATCGACAACCGCTACGAGGGCGCCTACGTGATCCACCACGGCGGCTGGTACTACCTGTTCGCCTCCGAGGCCAACTGCTGCGCCGGCCCGACCACCGGCTACACGGTGTTCGCCGGCCGCTCGCGCAGCCCCCGCGGGCCCTTCGTCGACCGCGACGGCATCTCCCTGCTGGCCAACCGGGTCGGCGGCACCATCGTGGTCACCCCCAACGGCAACCGCTGGGTCGGCACCGGCCACAACGCCGTGATCACCGACCTGGCCGGCCAGGACTGGTTCGTCTATCACGCCATCGACCGCAGCGACCCGTTCCTGGACGAGCCGTACGGCATCAACGAGCGGCCGATGCTGCTCGACCGGCTGGACTGGAGCGACGGCTGGCCGACCGTGCGCGCCGGCCGCTGGGCCTCGGAGGGGCCCCAGCGGGCCCCGGTGACCGACTGGACGGTCAGCGGCGAGTTCGACCTGACCCCGGCCAGCTGCGACCCGGCCGTCGAGGTCACCGAGGGCAAGTCGCCGGCCGACTACCGGGCCGAGGGCGACCTGCGCCTCGACCCGGGCGCGACCGCCGCCGGGCTCGTCACCAGCTGGCGCAGTCCCCGCAACTACGTCGTCAGCTGGCTCGACCGCGAGGCCGGGGCCCTGGTCACCGACGTCGTCCGGGGCGGCAAGTCGCTCGGCCGGAACGCCAGCGACCTGCCCGACGACTTCCGCTACGACACCTGGCACAACGTGGCCGCCGAGCTGCGCGGCCGGCTGTTGAAGGTCGAGGTCACCGAATCCCGGCTCAACGACCCGGTCGCCGTCCAGCGGCGGCTGCTGCCGCCAGGCACGGGCGGCAAGGGGGCCGTCGGGGCGGCCGCCCGCTGCGGCCCGGCCGAGGCCGCCAACCTGGGCGCGGCCCCGCTGTACGAGCCGGTCCGGCGCCTGGCCCCGCCGCCCCGGGTCGGGGAACTGGTCTTCGCCGACGGCTTCAACGACGGCGTGGTCGCGAACCGCGGCTGGACCTGGGTGCGGCCGGACCCGAACGCGACCGAGACCGGCGGCGTGCTGCGCTGGCCGACCCAGGCCGCCGACCTGGTCGGGGCCGGCAACGACGCCTCGGTCCTGCTTCGCGACGCCCCGACCGGCGCCTACACCGTCGAGACCAGGCTGGCCATCGACCTGGACCCGGCCGACGCGGTGCGCAACTTCCAGCAGGCCGGCCTGATCGCCTACGTCAGCGACGACCACTTCCTGCGCCTGTCCCACGTGGCCATCTGGAACACCCGCCAGACCGAGTTCGGCAAGGAGATGCCGTTCGCCGGCCGCACCTCCTACGGCGGCATGGCCATCGGCACCCCGGCCCCGGTGACCTGGCTGCGCCTCAGCCACCGGATCGACCCGGCCAACGGCGAGCACGAGTTCCGGGCCGCCTCCAGCCGCGACGGCCGCAACTGGACCTGGGGCGGGGTCTGGACCCTGCCGGCCGACACCCAGCCCCGCATCGGGCTGATCTCCCACGGCGGGGCCGGCGCCGTGGCAGAGTTCGACTACGTTCGCATCTACCGACCATAGGCACCGCGGCCCCGGCGGACTCCGGGGCGAGAAAGGTGGGGACATGGGCAAGGACCGCATCACCAACAACGGGGGACTGAGCAGGCGCCAGTTCCTCGGGCTGGGCGCCGGCGCTGGCGCCGGCATGCTGCTGGCCGCCTGTGGCGGCGGCACCAACACCCCGCCGGGCGCCGGCGGTGGTGGTGGCGGAGGAGGCCAGTTCGGCGCGGGCAAGGAGTACACGGGGCCCAACGTCAGCCTGGCCTTCTGGAACGGCTTCACCGGCGGTGACGGCCCGTTCATGCGCAAGCTGGTGGACCAGTTCAACGGCGAGCACCAGAACATCAAGGTCAGCATGAACGTGCTGCAGTGGGCCGACTTCTACCCCAAGGTCCCCACGGCGGTGTCCAGCGGCAACGGCCCCGACATCGTGGTCATGCACATCGACCAGCTGGCCACCAACGCCGCCCGCCGGGTGATCATCCCGGTGGACGAGGTCGCCACCGTGCTCGAGTACGAGGAGGCCGACTTCGCCCCGGCCGTCTGGTCGGCCGGTGTCTGGCAGGAGAAGCGCTACGGCATCCCGCTGGACATCCACCCGCTGCTCCAGTACCAGAACGAGAAGTTCATCGGCGAGGCGCCCACGGACCGGGCCAGCTTCGAGGCCGCCATCAGGGACGCGAAGGGCAAGGGCGCCCAGAACCCCTTCTGGGTCAGCTCGACCTGGCCGGCCCACCTGATGTGGTGGTCGCTGATCCACCAGTTCGGGGGGACCCCCTACAACCAGGACGGCTCCCAGGCCCAGTTCAACTCCGAGGCCGGGGTGGAGGCGCTGACCTGGCTGCGGAACAACGTCCAGCAGGGCAACAGCCCCAAGAACGTCGCCAACGACGCCCAGGCGGTCGCCTTCCGGCAGGGCAAGAACCCGCTCACCTGGGACGGCATCTGGATGATGAACGAGTGGGCGAAAATCAAGAACCTCCAGTGGGCGTCGTCCCCGGTGCCGCAGATCGGCGACCAGCAGGCCGTCTGGGCCAGCTCGCACAACTTCGCGGTCACCTCCCAGGCCCAGAAGGACCCGAACAAGCTCCAGGCGGCCAAGGTCTTCATCTCCTGGATCAGCGACCACTCGATCGACTGGGCCAAGGCCGGCCAGATCCCGGCCCGGGCATCGGTGCGGGAGACCCCCGAGTTCCAGGAGCTGGAGGTGCAGAACGTCGCCGCCCAGCAGCTCGACTACGTGAAGTTCCCGCCGGCGGTGCCGGGCATCGGCGAGGTCATGGCCCCCACCTTCGAGCTGGCGCTCAACGAGGCGATCCTGGGCAAGAAGTCGCCCAAGGCCGCCCTCGACGAGGCCACCTCCAAGGCCAGCGAGCTGCTCGCCGCCAACAAGCAGAAGTACGGGGGGTAGTCGGCCATGACCT
>DATABK010000486.1:0-3710 GCA_036259695.1 Actinomycetes bacterium
GCGGGGCCCCCCGCCGACCGGCGCCCCGGAGGTAGTGGGGCCCTCGGCGGCGGCCGACCCGGCGGTCGTGGTCGGCTCGGAGCCGGCCGGGCCGGCGGCCGGGTCGGTGGTGGTGGCGGGCCCGCCGGCCGCCGTCCCACCGGCCGGGTCGTCCTCGGGGACCAGGAACCAGGCCAGACCGACCACGGCGGCCAGGAGCAGCCCGGCGACGACCAGCATCGCCCTGGTGCGGCGGCGGACGAGGGGGGCCATGCGACTGCTCCTGCTCGGGCCGGGCCAGGGGGACGGCACGGCGCTGGGCGACGCTACCACGCGCCTGGGCCGGTCGGGGGCGCGTCACCCTGCCGCCGCCATGATGGCTCGTCCTCGCTCGAGCGAGGGCAGGCTCGAACCCCACCCGCCGTTGTTGGGGCCCCTTCCGGGAGGGTAGCCGACTGGCGGATCGGCGTCTCGCGGCTGTCCACAGGCCCCCCACAAGCCGTCCACAGGCCCTAGGAGGGGCGCTTGCGCAGGTGCGGGCGGGACTCGACCCGCCGGGCCAGGCGGCGCAGGCTGCGCCGGAGCAGCAGCCGGAACGCCGGCCCGACGACCACGAACCCGAGCCGCCCGGCCACCCCCAGGGGCAGCTCGAGGTCCTCGGCCCAGCTGAACCAGGCGCCGCCCGGGGCCGGCTCGACCCGGAAGGTGCCCGTGCCCCGGACCACCCGGCCCAGGTGGCGCACGTCGATCCGCGAGGGCGGCTCGAACCTGGTCACCTCCATCGGGTCGCTGAACCCGATCCCGGCGACCTTGGTCACCGCGACCAGCCGCTCCCCCACCCGGTGGGGCCCGCCGTCGGCGGTCACCGTGGTCAGGGCCACCCACTCCGACTGGCCCTCCCAGTCGGCCACCGCCTCGAACACGGCCTCGGGCGGGGACGCGATCGCCACCCGCTCCTCCAGGTGGACACGCACGTGCCGTCTCCTTCCTCTCCCAGGCCGTCGGCTACGATCCCAAGCATGCTGCGAACCTACGGCCGGCGCACCTTCGACTTCGGGCGCCAGGTCGCGGTCATGGCCATTCTCAACCGGACGCCCGACTCGTTCTACGACCAGGGGGCCACCTTCGGGTTCGAGGCCGCCCTGGCCGCCGGGGAGCGGGCCCTGGCCGAGGGGGCCGACTGGCTGGACGTCGGCGGGGTCAAGGCCGGCCCCGGCCCCGAGGTCACCGAGGCCGAGGAGCTGGACCGGGTGGTGCCGCTGGTCGAGGCGCTGCGCGGCCGCACCGACGCGGTCATCTCGGTCGACACCTTCCGGGCCGGGGTGGCCCGCCGGGCCCTGGCCGCCGGGGCCGACGTCGTCAACGACCCCTCGGGCCTGCGGGACCCCAGGGTCGCCGAGGCGGCCGCCGAGGCCGGGGCCGGCCTGATCGTGATGCACACCGGCGGGCCGCCCCGCACCCGCCCCCACCGCCCGGCCTACACCGACGTGGTCGCCGAGGTCCGGGCGTTCCTGCTCGACCGGGTCGCCCTGGCCCGCCAGCGCGGGGTCGCGGCCGAGGGCCTGCTCGTCGACCCGGGCCACGACTTCCACAAGAACACCTTCCACTCCCTGGAGCTGACCCGCCGCCTGAGCGAGCTCACCGACCTCGGCTACCCCCTGCTGGTGGCGATGTCCAACAAGGACTTCGTCGGCGAGACCCTGGGCGTCCCCCTCGACCAGCGCCTGGAGGGCAGCCTGGCCGCGGCCGCGTTCGCCGTCGCCGCCGGGGCCAGCGTCGTCCGCGTCCACGAGGTCCAGCCCACCGTCCGCGTGGTCCGCATGACCGAGGCCATCCTCGGCCGCCGGCCCCCGGCGATCACCCGCCGGGGCCTGGCCTGACGGCGCCGATGACGCTCGGCGGGGGGTCGCCGCCCGGCTGCGGCTCCGGCGGCAGGCTGGCCACGACCCGGTCCCGGCCTCGCTCCTTGGCTCGGTAGAGGGCGTCGTCGGCGGCGCCGATGAGCTCCTCCGGGGTCTGCTCGCCGTCCCACTGGACGACCCCGATGGAGACGGACTCGCCCAGCGGCGTGGCCGCGCGCACCCGGTCCAGGATCGCCACCGCCTCGGCCTGGGTGCAGCCGACCAGCAGGGCCGCGAACTCCTCCCCGCCGTAGCGGGCGAGCATGTCCCCTTCCCGGAGCTGCGCCCTCCAGGAGGCCGCGGCGCTCTTCAGCAGCAGGTCGCCGGCCTGGTGGCCGTTGGTGTCGTTGAACCGTTTGAAGTGGTCGACGTCGAGCAGGGCAACGTGCAGCGGCGCGCCGGTGCGGCGGGCCCGGATCATCTCGCGGACCAGGTCCAGGTCCCAGGCACGGCGGTTGGGGATCCCGGTCAGGGCGTCGTTGTGGGCCAGGGCGGCCAGCTGGGCCGCCTGGTCCTGGACCTGCGCCACCAGCTCCGACATGCGGGCGACGACGAGCAGGAACAGCACCACCGAGCCGACCCCCAACGGGACCCAGTCAATCGTCAGGCCGCGGCTGCCCTGGAGCAGGAGCAACCCTGGCGCGATCAGGGCAGCGGGGGCCAGGACGAGCAGGCGCGCCCGGGTGACGCGCACGCCGCGAGCCGGGGCCACCTCCGACAGTGAGCGCACGGAGGGATGCAGGGCGGCCGCGCCCCAGCAGAGGTAGGACGCCATCCAGGCCAGGTCGATCAGCCCACCCGCGTAGGTGCCGGAGACCGTGAGCCCGGCGTAGACGATGTCGGCACCCAGCTGCAGCAGCACCGCGGCCGCCAGGAGCCGGTAGCTTGTGCTCCGGGCGCCGGGACTGGTGAAGAGCCGCGCCAGCACGGCCAGCAGGAGCACGTCCGCGAGGGGATAGGCGAGCGAGATCAGCCGCGACCCCACCGTCAGCGAGGGGTCGGAGGCGATCGGCCGCATCAGGAACGTCCACGACAGCAGCCCCAGGCCGGTCGTGATGATCAACGCGTCGATCAGACCGGCCCGGTCCCGGCCGCCGGTGCGGCTGCGGATCATCACCAGCAGCGCGGCCGCCAGAATCGGGTAGCTGGCCAGGTACAGCGCGTCGGCCGGCGACGGGAACGGCTCCAGCTGCAGCGCATACACATAGACGCTGTAGACGACGTCTCCGGCCACGAACACCACCAGGCCACCGGCCAGGCCGTACCACATGCCACGCCGGAGGAGCCGGTGCAGGCGCACCCCGCACAGGATCGCGACCACGGCCGACAGCCCCACCAGGTCGTAGACGATCGACTGGTGGAGGTCGGGCAGGAGCAGGCTGCCGGCCGCGGCCGCCAGACCAACGGCCAGGTAGATCAGCCACAGCCGCCCGGGCATCCGTGTCGTCGCCATGCCATCTTGATCGGCGGCTTCCCTCTCGACCTGAGCTGGTTCGAGCGGGCGCCCGGTGCGGCTGAGGCGTTCGGCGTCAGTCGAGCGAGCAGTCGTAGGGGCCCTCGGCGGGCGGGTAGGGCTCGGCGCCCTCGAGCGCCCAGGCGAAGACGAACGCGAGCGCGTCCAGGTCGCAGTCCGACAGGAACGCCGGGGTCAACCAGGGCGTTACGGCGGGGTGTAACCCTCAGGCGGTGATGGTCGTTCTTCCTGGCGAAACCGGGATGCATCGGGCCATAGGGAGGGCGGCCTGGCGACGCCGCGGGGTCATGGGGTTGTGGGCGGTGTCGACGCCACCCGCCGGGCGAGGACCTCCGCTCTGGGGATGAGCGGAGGTC
>DATABK010000487.1:0-9069 GCA_036259695.1 Actinomycetes bacterium
ACGGCACCCTGGTCTACTTCCTGCTCGGGGTCGCCTACTTCGCCGTCGCCGGCCGCCACCGCCTGGTGCTCTCCCCCGAGGAGGAGTTCGCCATGACCCGCGGCGAGCACGGCCGCCCCCAGCGGGAGGGCTACGGCTCGACGAGGGTCACCGACATCGACGCCCAGGCCGACACCACCGTCAGGGAGCGGGAGACCCCCACGCCGTGATCTCCTCGGCAAGGGCCGACCTGGCCTCCTCCAGCAGGATCCGCTCGGCCCGGCGGTAGGTCGCGTCGGCCTGGGCCGGGCTGTCGCCGACGGCGGTCAGGCCGACCCGGCCGTGCTCGCTCAGGCAGCTGATCATGTGGAAGACGACGCCGGCCTGGCGGGCCTGGTCGAAGTGGAGGCCGTGGCGGGCCACGATGTCGAACAGGTCGCCGTGGCGCAGGCCGCGCAGGAGCGGGTCCTCGAGGTGGTCGGTGGCGACCAGGTGCTTCTCGCGGCCGTCGGGGGTGACGAACAGGGCGGTCGCCGGGTCGTAGCGGCCGTCGGTGAGGAACTGCAGGGTCAGGAAGGGGTGGGTGGTACCACCCTTGCGCAGGTTGAGCTCGATGGCGTAGGGCGTCCAGGAGCCGGCGGCGTCGCGGACGACCACGAAGTCGATGGCGAACCGGCCGAGCACGCCCTCGCGGGCCAGGCGGCGGCCGATGGTGGTGGCGTCGGCGCTGATCGCCCTGGCGTAGGCGAAGTCGGCCGGGAACCGGCAGCCCAGATAGCTCTGGCCGCTGGGGCCGCCGAGGAGCTGGTCGTGGGTCGAGAGCAGCTCGACCTCGCCGAGCGGGGTGACCCGGAGCTGCACGCTGGGGCTGCGGAGCTCGACCCCGGAGATCAGCTCCTCGACGATGCCGCCGCGCTCGGCCAGCTTGGCCACGTAGCCGTCGAACGGCATGCCGGGGAGCTCGAAGCGCATGGCCCTGGCCCGCTCTTCCAGCGCCGCCGGCTCCCCGGCCGAGCCCGGCGGGGGCAGCGCGCCGAGGTCGACCAGGGCGTTGCCGCCGCCGGAGACGCCCTCGTTGAGCTTGACCAGCGCCTGACCGGCCCCCGGGCTGGCCGCGCGCAGCCGGGCCAGGGCGTCGACCACCTCCTCCAGGCTGTGCAGGTCCTCGAAGCCGGCCGGGTGGCGGACCCCCTCCTCGGCGAAGATCCGCCGGCAGCCGCTCTTGGTGCCGAGGTGGAACAGCCGCGGGTCGGCGCCGTACATGGGGATGCCGAGGGCCAGGGCCAGGTCCCGCTCCAGCGGGGTGGTGTTGTAGGGCACGAGGTGGGAGCGGCGCGGGTCGGGGATGAGCGAACGGATCTGGGAGACCACCCGGGGCCGCTCCAGGAGCTTGGCCGTGAGCGGCCGCGGTGACCCGTCCTCGACCGCGATCAGGGACAGCCGGGCCCTGGCGTGGCTGGGGATGATCCCGGGCAGCAGGGCCAGGTAGTACTCGACGATCGACGGGGCGATCGGCGTCGAGGTCACGTACACCATCCGCAGCCGGGGCTGGCGCAGCAGGAGCAGCAGGAACAGGAACCGCTCCTCGTAGGCCTGGGCGAGCGACCCGCTGCCCTGGCCGACCCGGTCGACGGTCACCGACGGCACGACCACGACCGACTCGCCCTCCTGGTTGAGGCGCATGGCCCGCCAGACCTCGGGCATCCGGGTCTGGAGCTGGGCGAACCGCCGGTCGCGCTCGCCCGGGTCCAGCTCGGCCAGGGCCGGCGGCCGGGTCGCGGTCATGAGCTGATCCTGGCCGCGTCCAGCCCGACCACGTTGAAGGTGGCCACCGGGCGGGAGAAGCCGCGCAGGGTCAGCTCGCCCACCGGCTCGCTGGTCACGAACTCCTCCACCGCGGCGTGGACCCGCGGGCTGAGCAGGATCTGCCAGGGGCGGGCCTCGGCGCACAGCCGGGCGGCCAGGTTGGTGCAGTTGCCGATGGCGGTGTAGTCCGACCGGCCCTCGAAGCCGATCCGGCCGAGGGTGGCGTAGCCCTGGGCCAGGCCGACGCCGAGGGCCAGGTCGTAGCCGTGCCGGGCCCAGCCCTTGGCCAGCCCTTGGACCCGGTTGCGCATGGCCACCGCCATCCGGACGGCCCGCAGGGGCGCGTCCGGGCAGGGCAGCGGGTCGTTGAAGAACACCATCAGCCCGTCGCCGGTGAACCGCTCCAGGGTACCCTCGAACCGGGTGACGAGGTCGCCGAGGGCCTGGTAGTACTCGTCCAACACCCCCATGACCTCCTCCGGCTCGGCGGGCTCGGCGAAGGCGGTGAAGGCGCGCAGGTCGCAGAAGACGACCGTGATGTCGCGCCGGTGGCTGTCCAGGAACGACTCGTCGCCGGAGGAGACGACCAGGTCGGCCAGCTGGGGCGAGAGGAACCGGCGCAGCCGGCCCATCCGCTCCAGCTGCTCGACCTGCTCCTGGACCCGCTCGGAGAGGGTGCGGTTCCACTCGGCCAGCTGGGCCGCCTGCGCCTCGATGGTGTCGTGGTAGCGCTTGATGCGCAGCAGCGACCGCACCCTGGCCAGCAGCTCGGCCTGGTCGAAGGGCTTGGTCACGAAGTCGTCGGCGCCGGCCTCGATGGCCAGGAGCCGCTCCTGGTCGCCGCTGGCGGTGATCATGACCACGGGCAGGAACGCCGTCGCCGGGTCCTGACGGAGGCGGCGGCAGACCTCGTAGCCGTCCATCTCCGGCATGACGATGTCGAGCAGGACCAGGTCGGGGCGGTGCTCGGCGACCAGCGCCAGCGCCTCCGGGCCGGACCCCGCCCCGAGGACCCGGTAGCCGCGGGGGCTGAGCACGGCGTCGAGCAGGCGGACGTTGGCCGGCAGGTCGTCGACGGCGAGGACGAGGGGCTCATCGGTCATCGGGCAGCTCCGCGGCGGTGAGGAACGCGCGCACCTGGCTGGCCAGCTCGCGCACGCTGATGGGCTTCTCCAGGTAGCCGTCGAAGCCGGCCCGCAGGACCCGCTCGCGGTCGTCCTTCATGGCCAGGGCGGTGACGGCGACGACCGGGACGCCGGCGGTCGGCGGGCTCCCCCGCAGCTGCCGGAACGCCTCCATGCCGTCGATGCCGGGCAGCTGGAGGTCGAGCAGGACCAGGTCCGGCGGGGAGGCGCTGGCCAGGGCCAGGCCGTCCTCGGCGGTGCGGGCCTCGGCCGTCCGGAACCCGCTGAACTGGAGCACGTCCCGGACCAGCTTCAGGTTCCGCTCGTTGTCCTCGATGATGAGGATCAGCTGGTCGGCCATGTCGCCTCCGGTCCGCAGCGGGCGAGGGCGTCCAGGACCCCCTCGCGTGACACCGGCTTGACCAGGTACTCGGCCGCGCCGAGGGCGAGCCCGCGGGGCCGCTCGTCGAGGACCGACACGATCACCACCGGGATGGCCGCCGTCGCCGGGTCGGCCTTGAGCGACTCCAGGACCTGCCAGCCGTCCAGCTCCGGCAGCAGGATGTCGAGGACGACCATGGCCGGCTGGAGGCCCCTGACCAGCTCGACCCCCCGCCGGCCGTCGCGGGCGCTCACCACCCGGAGCCCGGCCGCCTCCGCGTACACGGTCAGCAGGTCGACGGAGCGGCGGTCGTCGTCGATCACGACCACGGTCCGCTCGCCGTCCACCCGGCCCGGGTCGTCGACGGCGGCGTCGGCGGCCGTGGCCGGGACGCCGGCCGGGATGGCGAACCCGAAGGTGCTGCCCACCCCAAGCTCGCTGTCGACCCAGATCCGGCCGCCGTGGAGCTCGACGATCCGCTTGGACAGGGTGAGCCCGAGCCCGGTGCCCTCGGTGGTCGAGGCCCGCCGGCCGCCCTGCTGGAAGGACTCGAAGATCCGCTCGCGGTCCTCGGCCGCCACCCCGGTCCCGGTGTCGGCCACGGTCACCAGCACCTCGCCCCCCTCGGTGCGGGCCCGGACCTCGACCCGGCCGCCGTCGGGGGTGAACTTCACCGCGTTGGACAGCAGGTTGACGATGACCTGCTTGATCCGCAGCTCGTCGGCGCGAACCGGCCCGACCCCGGGCGCCACCTCGAGGCCGAGCCCGATGCCGTGCCGGCTGGCGCGCTCGCGCACCAGGGCGAGGCCATGGCCCAGGGCCTCCTGGAGGGAGAACTCGGTCGGCTCCAGCACCATCTGGCCGGCCTCGACCTTGGACAGGTCGAGGATCTCGTTCAGCAGCTCCAGCAGGTGCTTGCCGGAGCTCCAGATGTCGCGGAGGTACTCCTCCTGGCGGTCGTTGAGGTCGCCGAACATCCGCTCCAGCAGCACCTCGGAGAACCCGATGACGGCGTTGAGCGGGGTCCGCAGCTCGTGCGACATGCTGGCCAGGAACTCCGACTTGTGCCGGCTGGCCACCTCCAGCTCGGCCGTCCGGGCCTGCAGGGCGTTGACCAGGTCGACGTTGCGGATGGCGATCGCCGCCTGGGTGGCGAAGGTGGTCAGGAGCTCGGTGGCCCGCTCGCTGAACGGGTCGACCTCGGTCCGCCAGACGATCAGGACGCCGACGACCTCGCCGTCGAGCAGCATGGGGACGCCCATGGTGGTCCGGAAGCCGCCGTGGCGCTGGATGTCGGGCCGGCCGTACTCGGGGTCGGCGAGCACGTCCGGGATCTGCTGGGGTCGGCGCTCCAGCCCGACCCGGCCGGCCAGGGTGCCCCGGTCCTGGGCGAGCGGGTGCTGGGCGAGGTAGGTCCGGTTGTCCTCGGTGAGGTCGCCGGAGACGAAGGCCAGCCGGTAGGCGTCGCCCTCGAGCAGGAAGATCAGGGCGATGTCGGCCCGGCAGAGGCGGCGGGCGCTGTCGACGACGGACTCCAGCACGGCGTCGAGGTCCGAGGTGGCCCGGCCGAGGACGGCCAGCACCCCGCTGGTCGCCGCCTGCTGCTCCCGGGCCTCGGCGAGGTCGCGCCGGAGGCGCTCGACCTCCTCGCGCAGCCCCCCCGCGGCCTCGACGCCCTCCACCGCCTCGCCTCCTCGAGGACATCCCCTTCAGTCAGGACCAATCCGCCAGAGGCACCCAAGTAGTGTCCTCCCGCCGAACCCCGAACACAACGGCATTGGCCCTCGGGGTGGTTTGGGACGTCTTCGTCAGCCACCGGCACCAGGACCCCGACGGTCCGTGGGTCAGGGCGGCTGCAGGCGGCGATGGCCGTGTTGCCGCCGATCCCGGGCGGCGCCCCCGCCCGACCCCTGGCCGGGACGGGTGATCCACCGCTGCCCACCATGCCGGGTAACCGCATGGGGCCCAAGCACCCACCCCACCGTGCGAGCCAAACGGCATGGGCCCGAAGGGCCCGAACCCTCGGGCGAGCGGGGAACCTCGGCGACCCACGCGAACGCACGAACCGGGCCGATCCCTGCCGGCGCTCTACACCAGGTCGCGGACCCTGGCCGTGAGCGCGGCCGTCGCCGCCAGGGCGGCGCCGAGGATCGCCGGGTCGGGCCGCAGGCCGGTCAGGGCCGCCTCGACGTCGGCGGCGAACCCCGGCGGGGTGCGTGGGAGCCGGGCGGCCTCGGCGACCGAGCCCTTTTCGTTCACGAACCAGCGGCCGTTGACCGCGAACAGCACCTGGACCAGGCAGGCGACGGCCCGGAACAGGCAGCCGCTGACATAGGCCAGGTCGCCCCGGCGAGCCGCCCCGGCGGCCGTCGTGGTGGCGAAGCCCGCCTCCCACAGGTAGCGGCGGACGATCGCCGCTGCCAGGGCCGGCGGGTAGGGCGAGGTCCGGGCCTGGCGCCCGGCCAGGGCGCCGTCGGGGTCGTGGAGGGCCAGGCCGTGGTGGACCTCGCCGGCGTAGCTGTGGTTGTGGAACCCGTGCGGGTGCCCCGGCTGGTAGTCGCAGGTGACGCGGCCGGCCGCGCAGTCGTCCAGCACCCGGTCGACCAGCCGCAGGTCGCGGTAGAGCAGGTCGAGCTTGGTGCCCTGCATGCGGGTCCAGGCGCCGCCGTTGATCCACGGCCCCCAGCCGCCGAAGCCGACCAGCTCGGGGGCGTGCCGGTCGTCCAGCTCGGTGACCAGGGCCCGCAGCGCCTCGATCGAGAACGGCCGCGCCGGGTCGTAGTAGATGCCGAGGTCGACGTCCGAGTGGGCGTCGCCCCGGCCCCGGGCCAGGGAGCCGCCGAGGGTCACCGCCACCACCCCGTCCAGCGCCCCGACCCGGGCCGCCACCTCCCGAGCCAGCTCCAGGGTCACGGCCGGCCGGTCCAGCGGCGTTGGCCCTCGACCCGGGTCACGGTGCCGAACGGCTCCGGGAAGTGGGCCGGGGCCAGCCAGATGCCCTCGTGCTCGACCTGGTCCAGGAGCCGCCGCCTGGTCCCCTTGGCCACCTCGGGCTGGACGTCGCTGCGCGGGCCCCAGTCGGGTTCGCCGACCTGGGCCGGGTGGTTGGCGACATCGCCCCAGAGCAGCACCGCTTCCTCCCCCGACCGGACCAGCAGGCTCTGGGAGCCGGGGGTATGCCCGGGGGTATGGAGCAGGCTGAGCTCGGCGTCCAAGGTGCGGTCGCCCTCCAGCAGCTGGGCCACCCCGAGGGCCTGGAGGGGGGCCACGCAGCGGTCGAAGGCCTCCCGGTCCTCGTCGTCGCCCCAGGTCGCGAACAGCTCCCAGTCGGCCCGTTGGACCAGGTAGCTGGCCTGCGGGAACCGCGGCCGGGCCCGGTCGCCGTCCCAGGCCAGGTTCCAGCCGACGTGGTCCAGGTGCAGGTGGGTGAGGACGACCAGGTCGATCTCGTCCGGCTCGATCCCGGCCGTGGCCAGCCCCTCCGGCAGCCGTCCCGGGAGCCCGATCCAGGCCACGCCGGGCGTCCCGGGCCCGCCGACCCCGGTGTCGACCAGCACCACCCGGTCGCGGGCCCGGACCACGAAGCACCAGTCGCGCAGCCGCCATCGACCTGGCCCGCCGAACGCCTCCGGGTGGTGGCGCCGCCACGGCGCCCAGGCATCCGCCGCCACCTCGGGGAAGGCCCGGTCCAGGGGGGCCGGGAAGTCGCCGGTGACGTCGCACACGGCGGTGACCTCGACGGTGCCGACGGTCAGGGACCGGGTGGTGGTCATCGGGTCTCCTTGGCCGTGTCGAGCACCTCCAGGGCCCGGTCGATGTCGGCCGGGGTGTTGTACAGGTGCGGCGAGATCCGCAGGTTGCCACGGCGGAAGGCCACGTCGACGCCGGCCTCGGTGAGCCGCCGGTGGAGCTCGGGCGTCCGGTCGGGCCGGTGGTGACCGAAGACGACCAGGGCCGAGCGGGCTGGCCCGCGCCTCGGGCTGACCAGCCGGTAGCGGTCCGGGTCGAGGCCCTGGAGGAACCGCTCGACCAGAGCCTGGTCCCAGTCGGCGACCCGGTCGATCCCCTTGCCGAGCAGGTACTCGACCGAGGCCGTCCAGGGCCGGAAGGTGAGGAAGTTGGCCGTGCCGGGCACGTCGTAGCCGGCCGCGCCGAGGTCGCCGCGGAGCCGGTAGCCGGCGTCCCGCCCGAGGTCGTCCTGGGCGAGGTGGCTCAGCCAGTAGGCCGGCCGGTAGGTGAGCGAGGCCAGGAGGTCGGGCCGCAGCCAGCAGAACCCGGTCCCATACGGGCCGCACAGCCACTTGAACCCGCAGCTCACCAGGGCGTCGACGGGCAGGTCGGCAAGGTCGAGGGGGACGGCCCCGACGGCCTGGGAGCCGTTGACGACGAAGGTCACCCCGGCCCGGCGGCACACCCGGCCGAGGGCGGCCAGGTCGACCGCCTGTCCGGTGAAGGAGAACACCCAGCTGGAGCAGAACAGCCGGGTCGCCGGGGTCAGCTCCGCCTCGAGCTGGCCGGCGGCCAGCGCCCCGCCCTCGGGCCGCAGCAGCCGGACCCGGACCCCGCGGTCGGCCAGGGGCAGCCAGGGGACGATCGAGGCCGGGAAATCGCCGTCGACCAGCAGGACCTCGTCCCCCTGGCGCCAGTCGACCCCCTGGACCAGCAGCTGGAGCCCGTAGCTGGTGCTGTTGCCGAGGATCGCCTCCTCGGGCGGCACCCCGGCCAGCCGCCCCAGGGCGTCCTTGAGCCGGGCCGGGACCTCGGCGAAGGCCTCGTCGCCGAGCCGGTGCGGGGCCAGCTTGTCGGCCAGGGCCCGCTCGGCCGCCGCCACCGCGACCAGCGGCAGCGGCCCCTGGTGGGCGCAGTTCAGCCAGGCCCGGCCCTCGAACCCGCCGAAGTTCCCGGCGACGTCCAGGGTCACGCCCCCTGGCCCTCGGCGCCTGCCCCCTCGCGGACGGTGACCTCGACCCGCTGGACGGCGTTGTTGGCGTAGCCGCCGGTGTTCCAGGGGGTCTCGGTGGGCTGGGTGTTGCCGGCGGCGTCGGTGGCCCGGGAGCACAGCACGTAGCTGCCCGGGGTGGCGTCCCACTCGAAGGTCCAGCCGGCCCAGGCCCAGGGGGACGGCTGCGGTCCCAGCCGGGCCGGCGCCCAGCTGGCGCCGCCGTCGATGCTGACCTCGACCCGGGCCACCGGGGCCAGGCCCGACCAGGCCCGGCCGGACAGCCGGTGGCGGCCGGGGGGCAGGAACCGCACCCGGGACTCGAACTCGGGGATGCCCGGGGGCAGCAGCAGCGACCGCGGCTGGATGCGGGTCACGGGCGTGCCCGGGTCGTCCTCGGAGGTGTGGAGCAGGTAGGTGCCGGTCTGCTGGTAGCCGTCGAACGGCTCGTCGACCAGGGTGATCCGGCGCAGCCACTTGACCGAGGTCATGCCGTACCAGCCGGGAACGACCAGGCGCAGCGGGTAGCCGTGCTGGGGCGGCAGCGGCCGGCCGTTGACCGCCCAGGCGAGCAGGACCTCGTGGCGCAGCGCCTCGGCCAGGGGCAGGCTGCGCTCGTAGTCGTGCTCCAGCCCGCCCTGGACGCCCCGGTCGGCCCCGCCGAACACCACCTCGACGGCGCCCGGCCCGACCCCGGCCTCCTCCAGCAGCGGCCGCAGCGGGGTCCCGGTCCACTCGGCCGTGCCCACCGCCTCCTCCAGCCAGGGCTGGCTGACCGGCCGCGGCACCATCCGGGCCCGGCCGTTGCCGGCGCACTCCAGGGTCACCGGCATGGTGAC
>DATABK010000488.1:0-10781 GCA_036259695.1 Actinomycetes bacterium
CGGAGTCGACCTCGAACCCGACCACCCGGCGGTCGGCCCTGACGACCCGGACCTGGTCGCCGGGGCGCAGGTCGCGCAGGCGGTAGAACACGGCCGGCCCGGTCCGGGAGTCGACATGGCCGGCGATCACTGCCGGGCCGAGCTGGCCCGGCTGGGGGCCGCCGGTGAACCAGCCGGCGACCTGGAAGTCGGCCGGCACCTCCATGGTCCGGTCGCGGTTGAGCCCGAGCCGGACCAGGGGCGAGGACACGCCGATGGCCGGGATCTCGACCCGCACCGGGGGCGAGGGCGGCAGGTGGCGCCAGGACCCGACGGGGAAGTCGATGACCTCGGTGGAGCCGGTCGGGCCGGCCGGCGGCCGGGTGCCGGTGGCTGCGGCGACCGCGGAACGGCTGGCCGGGGGAGCGGCGTGCGTCACCTGCTCCCCTGTCGGCTGGCCGCCCGTGCAGCCGGCGGCGCCAGGAAGTACCAGACTCAGCACGACCACCCCCCGGCGGATCCTGTCTCCCCTGGCCATGACAATCCGACGGTCCCTAGCCGCTCGACCGCCGCTGCTGGACGACGAACCCGGCGGCGCCGGCCAGGCCGGCGCCGATCAGCATGAGCAGCGCGAACCTGCGCCCGCCCGGGCTGGAAGGAGCGGTCCCGCCGGCCCCGGTGGCGACCCCGCCGGCGGCCGAGACGGCGGCGGCGGCGTCGCTGATGTCCAGCAGTTCCATCTTCTCGCCGATGCCGCCCACCGCAACCAGGGACGAGATCGAGCCGCTGGCCAGCTTGAGGTCGTCGGCCTTGGCCAGGACTTCCCCGGTGCCGGCCTTGCGGAGCTGGACGTCGGCCGAGCCCGCCGGGACCTCCTGGTAATCGCTGGCCGACGGGAACTTGGCGTTCGAGACGAGGACGTCGCCGCCGGTGACCAGGTCGACCGCGCTCTCGCCGGGGATGGCCTGGATGAACCTGACCTTGCTCTTGCTGGCGCCGGGGCGCGACATGTCGTCGGTCAGCAGTGCCGCCTTGACCGAGGTCAGCTGGCCGAACACGGCGACGGTGTAGGCCTTGTCGGCCGCCAGCTCGACCGTGGCCGCGATCACCGGGGGCGAGTTCGCCGGCTCGCCGGCCTCGCGGACCTCGACCTTGAACTTCCCGGGCTTGACCTTGAGGTAGTCCGAGACGGTCTTGAAGGGCACGCCCTTGAGCTGGAGGCGGCCGTTGACGTAGACGACGTACACGTCGCCCTTGAGCAGGCCGGGGGCGAAGTGGGCGACCCGGACCAGCGACTGGTCGTCGGCTTGGGCGCCGGCGGCGACCCCGGGCATGGCGAGCAGGGCCGCCACCAAGGCGACCACGATCCCGGCGGCCAGTCGTCGGCGCTGCATTGCCCCTCCTCGATCGTCGTTCGTCCGGGGGGACGCGAACGACGACGAGTTGGTACGCCCCCCGCGATCCCGACCACGCATGCCGTCACGAGCCGATTCCGTGGTCATTATCTGCGCTGACCGTTCTTGCGAGCGCCCTCAATTTTGCGTAGTTCACCTCAGACGAGCAGGTGAACGGGGTAGTATACGGCCGCCGAATTGCCCCGGACATTGGCTGTCTGGTCGTGTAAGAGCTGCTTAAGGCTTTCGCGTGCTTCCTCCGCACCCAGGCCGCAACGCCCAGGGACGGCTAGGCTGACGTCATGACTGATGTCGCCCGGCCGGTCCGGCGCCGGCTGACCGACGACGCCATCGAGCACCTCCACAGCCTGATGGCGGGCTGGCAGCTGATCGCCGACCTGGCCTTCGCCGACCTGCTGCTGTTCCTGCCCGTGGAGGGCAGCGAGCGCTTCCGGATCGTCGGCCAGCTGCGCCCCTACACCGCCCGCACCCTCTACCCGGCCGACCTGGTCGGCGAGGTGGTCCAGCCGACCTGGCACCCGTACGTCGAGCGGGCCTGGCGAGAGGGGCGGCGCCAGCGCTCGGTGGAGCCGATCCTGATCGACGCCGAGCCGGTCCGGGTCGAGACCGTGCCCGTCCGCCACCGGGGCGAGGTCGTGGCCGTGCTCAGTGTCGAGTCGCCCGAGACCCCGTCCCGCCCCACCGGCCGGCTGGAGGCGTCGTACCTGGGCGCGGCCGAGGCCCTGCTGGAGATGGTGGCCACCGGCACCTTCCCGTTCGTGGAGGCCACCGACCCGACGGCCTCGCCCCGGGTCGGCGACGGCCTGGTCGTGCTCGACGCCAGCGGCCGCGTCGAGTTCGCCAGCCCCAACGCCACCTCGGCCTTCCGGCGCATGGGCACCAACGCCCTGCCCCTCGGCCAGCCGCTCCCCCACCGGGCGGCCATCCTGGTCGCTGAGGCGATGGCCGGCGGCCGCCCGGTCGAGTCCGAGATCGACGCCGCCGGGGCGGTCACCGACATCCGGGTGGTGCCCCTGCTGCGGGGCGCCGACCGCCGCGGGGCTCTGGTGCTGGTCCGGGAGGCGACCGAGCTGCGCCGCCGCGACCGGGTCATCTCCCGGCGCGAGGCGACCATCCGCGAGGTCCACCACCGGGTCAAGAACAACCTCCAGACGGTCGCCTCCCTGCTCCGGCTCCAGGCCCGCCGGCTCGGCGACCACCCGCAGGCCGTGGCCGCCCTGGAGGACTCGGTACACCGGATCACCTCGATCGCCCTGGTCCACGAGACCCTGACCGAGGAGTTCGAGGGCGCGGTGGACATGGCCGACGTCGCCCGCCGCATCGTCAAGATGCTGGCCGGCTCGCTCGGCCGCGAGGACGTCCACATCGAGCTGCACACGGCCTCGGTGCGGGTGGACGCGGCCGTGGCCACCCCGCTGGCGGTGGTGCTGAACGAACTGATCCAGAACGCGATCGAGCACGGCCTCGGCGACGGGCACGGGAAGGTCACGGTCCGCCTCCGCGGCGGCGGGGACGAGCCGGTCGTCCTGGAGGTCCACGACGACGGCGACGGGGGCACGCTGGAGCCTCGCCCACCCGCGCTGGAACCTCGCCCACCGGCATCAGGGGCCCCCAAACGGGAGGGTAGCCCGGGGGCACAAGGGGCTCAACCGGCTGTCCACAGCCCCGGCGCCAGCTCGAGCGGCGGCCCGGGCGCCGGTGGTGGGCTCGGGCTGCGGCTGGTCCGGGCGCTGGTCGAAGAGGAGCTGAATGGCCAGTTCACGCTGTCCCATCTGGCCGGCAGGGGCAGCATCGCCACCGCCACCATCCCGCCGGTCAGACGGGAGGGCTGAGCCGCCATGACCCGGACCCGGGTGCTGATCGCCTCGCCGCTGGAGGCCGAGCTGGCGACCAGGATCCAGGAGGCCGAGCCCCGGGCCGAGGTGCTGTACGAGCCCGACCTGCTCCCGCCGGCCCGCTACCCGGCCGACCACGGCGGCGACCCGGCGTTCCGGCGGGACGCCGAGGCCGAGGCCCGCTGGCGGGCCCTGCTGGACCGGGCCGAGGTCCTGTTCGGCGTCCCCGGCGACACCGCCGAGGGCCTGGCCGACGCGGTCACCAGCCTGCCCGGGCTGCGCTGGGTCCACGCCACCAGCGCCGGGGCCGGCGAGCAGGTCCGCAAGGCCGCGCTGCCCCCCGAGGCCCTCGAGCGGGTGACCATCACCACCTCCAGCGGCGTCCACGCCGTGCCCCTGGCCGAGTTCTCGATCCTCGGGCTCCTGGCCATCGCCAAGGAGCTGCCCCGGTTCCTCGAGGACCAGCGGAAGAAGGTCTGGCCCGAGGTCCGCCGGCCGCTCCCGGATCTGTCCGGCCAGACGCTGTTCCTGGTCGGCCTGGGCGAGATCGGCCGCCAGGTCGCCCGGCTGGGCAAGGCGCTCGGCATGCGCACGGTCGGGTTCCGGCGCACCGAAGGTCCGCCGCCCGAGTGGGTCGACGAGGTCCACGGCCCCCAGCGCCTGTCCGAGCTGGCCGGCCAGGCCGACGCCATGGTGGTGAGCCTGCCCCTGACCGAGCAGACGGCCGGCCTGGTCGACCGGGCCACCATCGAGCGCCTTCCGGCGAGCTGCATCTTCGTCAACGTCGGCCGGGGCGGGGTGGTCGACGAGCCGGCCCTGATCGACGCCCTCCGCGACCGGCGCATCGCCGGCGCGGTCCTGGACGTGTTCGCCACCGAGCCCCTGCCCGAGGACTCGCCCCTGTGGACGCTGGACAACGTGCTCGTCACCCCGCACGCGGCCGCCCTCTCGGCCAGGGAGAACGAGCGCATCGTCGAGCTGTTCGTCGACAACCTGCGCCGCTACCTGGACGGCCGGCCGCTGCGCAAGGTCATCGAGCCCGGGGTGTACTACTAGCGGGCGGTCAGACCTCGGGCTCGGCGCCGCCGGGGACGTGCCTGGCCGCGAACCGCAGCAGCACCTCCATCTGGCGGATGCGCTCGTTGACGACCAGGGCGCCGTGGCCGGCGTCGAAGCGGTCGAGCTCGAACGGCTTGCCCAGCTCGGTCAGGCGCTCGGCGTAGTTGAGGACCTGCTGGAGGGGGCAGCGGGTGTCGTTGTCGCCGACCATCAGCAGCACCGGCGTCTGGACCCGGTCGACGTAGGTGATGGGCGAGCGCTCGACGTACAGGTCGTGCTTGTCCTCGGGGCCGCCGCCGAACAGGCTGCGGTCGAAGGCCTGGAGGGCCTCGGACTCATCGGCGTAGGCCGACAGGTAGTCGGCCACCGGGACCACGGCCATGGCCGCCCGCCATCCCTCGGGGACGGTGCCGATGGCCTGCAGGGTCACGTACCCGCCCCAGGAGGCGCCGCTGATGACGATCTGGTCGGGGTCGGCCAGGCCACGGGCGACCAGGTCGTCGCGGCCGGCGACCACGTCCTCGATCTCCGGGCGGCCGGGGTCGCCCTCGAGCACGTCCTGCCAGGCCTTGCCGTAGCCGGTGGAGCCGCGGTAGTTGACCAGCCCGACCGCGTAGCCGTGGTCGACGAACGCCTGGACCTCGGGGTCCCAGCTGTCGGCGTCGTGGTGGTGGGGGCCGCCGTGGACGATCAGCACCGTCGGGTACGGCCCCGCACCCGGGGGCACGGCCAGGAACCCGTGCACCTGGTCGCCCTGGGGGTTGGGGAAGGTCCAGCTCTCGTAGGCGACGCCGGAGGGGGCGCGCGGCCCGGGCGGCCGCAGCACGGCCTCGTCGGCGCCCACGGCCCGGACCTCGGGCGCGGCCGCCCCCGAGGACAGCCGGTACCAGACGGCCCCGTCGGGCCGGACCCCGGCCCGCTGGATCGACCCGGCCGGGTGCTCAAGCCGCTCCAGGGCCCCGCTGGACAGGTCGAGGCGGTAGAGCTCGTCGCGGCCCATGTAGGTGTGGACGACCAGCAGGGCGGCGGCGTCGGGCCACCAGTCGGCCACGTCGACCTCGCCGGGCAGCTCCAGCTCGAGGTCGACCCGCTCGCCGGCCACCGGGTCCCAGATGGCCGGGCGCAGCTTCCCGGTCCGGTCCCCGAGCACGGCCACCCGCCCGTCCCCGGCCACCGGCGAGAACCCGGCCGAGGCCACGAAGACGGCGAAGCCCTCGCCGTCCCACAGGTCGGCCACCGTTGCCATGCCTTCCAGGTCGAAGGCGCGCAGGGCCGGGTGCAGGTTGTCGCCGTGCTCGGCGTGGTGGACGACCAGCAGGCGGCCGTCGCGGCTCAGGGCGCCGACGTCGACCATCTCGGTGTGGCGGTACAGCTCCTCGGTGGCGCCGCCGACCTCGCCGACCCGGACCGAGAACCCGTCCCGGTTGGCCAGCCCGACCGCCACCCGGCCCTTGGGGCCGAGGGCGAGGCCGGCGCTCCAGGCCGGCTCGGCGTCGGCCACCAGCGGGGCGACCTCGCCGCCCTCGAACGGCTGCTGGAGCCAGCGGCCGACCTCGTCGCCCTTGGAGTCCTCGAACCAGACGCCGCGGCTGCCGTCGGGGGTCAGCCCGGCGGCGACGACGCCGGTCGGGTGGTCCGACACCTGGCGGTGGCGGTCGGCCGCCCGGTCCCAGGCGTGGACCTGCCAGGAGCCGGAGAGGTTGGAGACGTAGACGAGGCGGTCCGGGTCGTCAGGGGCCCACCTCGGAAGGGTCAGCGAGGGGGCTCGGTAGCGCTGCTTCCAGCGAGGCTCGCTCATGACAGCATCCTACTCATGGCCCCTGGACAGAGCATCCTCATCACCGGCGCGACCTCGGGCATCGGCCGGGACGCGGCGGTGCGCCTGGCCCGGCGCGGGCACCTGGTCCTGGCCGGCGGCCGGCGCCCCGACGCCCTGGCCGCCCTGGCCCGCGAGGGCCCGGGCCGGGGCGCGGGACTCCTGGAGCCGCTGCCGCTGGACGTGACCGACCCGGCCTCGGTCGAGGCCGCCCGCGAGCTGGTCGACCGCCGCACCGGCGGCCGCGGCCTGGACGTGCTGGTCAACAACGCCGGCTACGCCCTCCCGGGCCCGCTGGAGGCGCTGGCCGAGCGGGATCTCCGGGCCATCTTCGATACGAACGTCTTCGGGCTGCTCGCCATGACAAGGGCGGTCGTCCCGGCCATGCGCGAGCGCGGCCAGGGCCGGGTGGTCAACGTCGGCAGCATCATGGGCCGGGTGGCAATGCCCCTGCTCGGCGCCTACAACGCCACCAAGCACGCCGTGGCCGCCATCACCGACGTCCTGCGCATGGAGCTGGCCCCCTTCGGCATCACCGTGGTCCTGGTCGAGCCCGGGGCCATCCGGACCGCCTTCGCCGCCCGGGCCCTGGCCGCCCTGGCCCCCTACCGCGACCCCGCCTCCCCGTACGCCGGCGCCCTGGCCGGCACCGACGCCGCCTGGGCCAGGGCCTACCGGCTCGCTCCCGGCCCGGCGCCGGCCGGTCGGGCGATCGTCCGCGCCGCCACCAGCGACCGCCCGGCCCCCCGCTACGTGGTGCCGCTCCGCAACCGCCTGGTCGTTGCCGCCCTGACCGGGCTCCCGACCGGCGCCGCCGACGCCGCCAAGCGCCGGATCATGGGCCTCAGGCCTCCAGGGGCGTGACCTCGACGGCGAACTCGATCGTCCAGGGGCCGTCGCCGGCGTCGGGGCCGGGTCGTCCGGGGCCGGGCGGGATGGGGCGGCTGCGGTAGGTGTGGTCGCCGGCGCCCCAGTCGTCGAGCCCCAGGTAGGGCTCGCGGACGATCCCGGCCGGGGAGCCGTCGCCGTTCTCGCCGGTGACCGCCACCGACAGGACCGAACTGGGGTTGAGGACCAGGTCGAACCGCTGGTCGAGCTCGAACCGCTTGCCGTCCTGGACGTCGGCCTCGCCCTCCTCGGGCCAGCGGGCCGCCTGGTCGCCGACGGCCAGGCGCAGGGCCAGGCGGCCACCGACGGCGTCGGCGTCCTCGACGGTGACGCCGGTGAAGGTGACCGTGACCCGGGAACGGCGGGGCGGGGGGATCACGGTGACCCCGACCTCGTCGACCGCGCCCGGCTCGCCCGGGGGGATGCCGAGCCAGCAGCCCTGCTCGGACAGGTAGCCGGCGGCGATGGCGTAGCTCCCGGCGACCGTTCCGAAGCCGTCGCTGGCCTTGAACACCGCCCGCTCCTCGCCCGGCTCCAGCGGGGTCGGGTCGCCGTCGCCGCCCAGGAACCGGTCCAGGTTCTCGCCGGCCGGTCCGCGCACGGCCAGCCGCAGCTCCGACACATGGGCCCGGTAGTCGCCGTAGTTGCGGGCGGTGAACTGGGCCACGAAGTTGCCGCCGAGGGTCGGGGTCCAGGAGTTGACCCAGATGCCCTTGGCCGCGCCGAGGTCGATGTAGGGCGGGCGCTCGCGGGCGTAGTCCTGGAGGAACAGCCCGCGCCAGGGCCCGCCGTCGGCGCTCGCCTCCCAGCGCCGGCCGCCCGGCTCGAACTCGAGCACGACGTCGACCTCGGGGTGGTGGCTGTCGTAGACGAACAGCCGGATCGGCGGCCCACCGCCGAGCCCGGCGCCGTCGTCGTCGTAGCCGTAGGCGACGACCTGGCGGTTGCGGCCCACCTCCTCCAGGGAGCGGGCCCCGATCAGGCCGAGCACCACCGGGCGGCCGGCGTCGAGGCTGCGCCGGACCCGGGGCAGCTCGTCGGCGGTCAGCCGGGCGACCCCGGGCGACGACCAGGTCGGATGGTCCTCGGCCAGGGACCAGGTCAGGAACTGGCGGGCGCTCCAGGTGGCGTAGCTGTCGAACAGCCGCTTGTGGATGAAGTCGGCCAGGCGGGTGCCGTCGTCGGGGACGGCCCGGTCGGGGAAGTCCTCAGGGCGGTGGGATGGTACCGGCAGGCCCGCGAACCAGTAGTCGAGCGCCGCGAACGCCATGCCACCGGAACGACCGTCGGTGGCCACCTCGCCGTAGCCCGGGATGGTCACGACCTTGTCGACAAAGTCGTTGGCGAAGTGGAATCCGTGCGCGCGTGGATCGAAGCCGGTTCTCGGCACAGGCCCCCCCTGAGATCTTGCACCGGACGAATGTCGCGATCCTCGCTCCCGGTCCCCCTTGAAGGCAATAGTCCGAAGGCATCTAGTCAGTTGTTCTGGCCGGTCCAGCGCGTCCCCCTTCCGGGGGACAGGCAAGAGTATTCATCCGGCCTATTGGTACGGGCGTCCCGAACCGTCAGCATGTCGGTCTCCATGCTTCCAACCGCGCCCATTCGTGTCCTGATCGCCGACGACATCCCGGAGCTGCGAACGCTGCTCAGGACGGCCCTCCAGGGGAGGGGCTTCCAGCTGGTCGGGGAGGCCGGGGACGGCCGCGAGACCCTCGACCTGGCCGTCGACCGGGAGCCCGACGTTGTCGTGCTCGACCTGGGCATGCCCGGGGTCGACGGCCCCGGCCTGGTCGCCGAGGTGCGCCGCCGCGCCCCGGCGGTCCGGGTGGTGGCCCTGTCCGCCTTCGCCGGCGGAGAGCCGCGGCGCCGGGCCATCGACCTGGGCGCCCACGCCGCCCTGGACAAGGACGTCGACCCCGACCAGCTGGTGGCGACCCTGCGCGAGGTCTGCGGGCGGGCCTTCGGGCCGGTCGCCCTGCCCCCGCCGACGAGCCTGGTCGGGCTGGCCGCCGACGAGCTGGAGCGGCTCTGGAGCACCCTGGCCGCCGCCCCGGTGGCCACCGCCGTGGTCGGCCCCGACGGCCGATTCCTCAAGGTCAACACCGCCCTGAGCACGCTCGTCGGCCATCCCGAGGAGGCCCTGCTGGCGGCCGGCTACCAGGCGGTCGTCCATCCCGAGGACCGCGACACCGACCTCGAGCAGCTCCAGCGCCTGCTCGGCGGGGAGATGACCGGCTACCAGCTCCAGCAGCGCTGCCGGCGGATCGACGGGGAGGCGATCTCGGTGCTCTGCAACACCTGGCTGGCCGCCACCCGGGACGGCCAGCCCCTCCACCTCGACGGCCAGGGACGGCCCCGGTACGTGGTCCGCCAGCTGGTCGACCTGCGCGAGGGTCGCCGCCCCGAGGACCAGCTGGCCTGGCGGGCCACCCACGACGCCCTGACCGGGCTGCCCAACCGCAGCCTGTTCCTGGACCGGCTGGAGATGACCCTGGCCCGCCTGGGCCGCGACCCCTCCCTGGCCGCCGTGCTCGTGGTCGACCTCGACCGCTTCAAGGAGGTGGCCGAGCGCTTCGGCGACGACGCCGTCGACCGGCTGCTGGTCGCCGTGGCCGGCCGCCTGCGCAGCATCCTGCGCCCCAGCGACACCGTGGCCCGCTTTGGCAGCGACGAGTTCGCCGTGCTCTGCCCCGACCTGGCCCACGAGCGGGACGCGGTCCGCCTGGCCGAGCGGATGACCGCCGGGCTGGCCACCCCGTTCGCCGTTGGCGGTCAGGAGATCGTGGTCTCGGCCAGCATCGGCATCGCCCTCACCGGGTCGCGGGCCCGCCGGGCCGAGTCGCTGCTGTCGGACGCCGACACCGCCCTCCAGCGGGCCAAGCACCGGGGGGGCGGCATCTACGAGCTGTTCGACGAGACGGTCCGGGCCCAGCTGATCGAGCGCCTTGAGCTGGAGCAGGCCCTGCGTCAGGCGGTCGACGCCGACGAGCTGCGCGCCCTCTACCAGCCGATCGTCTCCCTCAAGGAGGGGCGCCTGGTCGGGGTCGAGGCCCTGGTCCGCTGGGATCAGCCGGGTCGGGGCCGGCTGCTGCCCGCCGAGTTCGTCCCCTTCGCCGAGGAGACCGGCCTGATCGTCCCCCTTGGCGCGTGGGTGCTGGCCGAGAGCTGCCGCCAGGCGGCCCGCTGGCGGGCCAACGGCCCCCGGACCCTGCCCCCGACCGTGCACGTCAACCTGTCGCCGCGCCAGTTCGCCGAGCCCCACCTGATCGACCTGGTCGCCGGGGCCCTGGCCGACACCGGCACCGACCCCGACCGGCTCTGCCTGGAGGTCACCGAGCGCGCCCTGGCCGCCAACCCGGCCTCGGCCGCCACCACCCTCAAGCGCCTGTCCGCCCTGGGTGTCCACGTCTCGGTCGACGACTTCGGCACCGGCTACTCGTCCCTGGCCTCGCTCCAGTACCTGCCGCTGTCGTCGCTCAAGATCGACCGCTCGTTCGTGGCCCGCCTCGACCTCGACCCCTCCGACGACGCCATGGTCGCGGCCGTCATCGGCCTCGGCCACACCCTCGGCCTGACCGTCATCGCCGAGGGCGTCGAGACCCCCCGCCAGCTGGCCAAGCTCGACCAGCTCGGCTGCGACTACGCCCAGGGCTTCCTGTTCGCCCGTCCCGACACCGCCTCCCGGGTCGGCGAGCTCCTCGGCCACGACCGCCGCTGGCAGTAGCTCGCTCGGTTAGGGTTTCCCCATGGAGCAGCACCTGCCCGGCGGGTCCGTGACCACGGTGGTCC
>DATABK010000489.1:0-7697 GCA_036259695.1 Actinomycetes bacterium
CCGGCCTGGCCGGCCTGACCCGCAACGCCGCCCACGCCCACGGCTGGGACCGCATCCGCATCAACGGCCTCGACATCGGCTGGACCGAGACCGAAGGCGAGGACGCCACCCAGCGCACCTTCCACGCGGCCGACGACACCTGGCGGGAGCGGGCGGCAAGGGCCCTCCCGATGGGCAAGCTCGGCCAGGTCGACGAGATCGCCGACTTCGTGGTGTTCCTGCTCTCGGACCGCAGCGGCGTCGTCACCGGGTCGGTCATCGACTGGGACCAGAACGTCTTCGGCGGCCTGGACTGAAAGGAGGCTCTCCACCATGCGTCTTGGCCTGATCGGGTTGGGCCGGATCGGCGCGTTCCACGCCCAGACCCTCACCGCCCTCCCGGTGGTGGACTCGCTGGTCGTCACCGACGCCGTCCCGGCCCTCACCGCCGAGGTCGCCGACCGGCTCGGCGCCGAGGCCGCCGACTCGCCGGAGGCGCTGCTGGCCGCCGGAGTCGACGGCGTCGTCGTCGCCGCAGCGACCGACGCCCACCCCGAGCTCATCCTGGCCGCGGTCGAGGCCGGCCTGCCCGTGTTCTGCGAGAAGCCGGTCGCCCGCACCATGGCCGAGGGCCTCGAGGTCCAGCGGCGGGTCGAGGGGACCGGCGTCCCGGTCCACATCGGCTACCAGCGCCGCTTCGACCCCGCCTTCCAGGCGGCAAGGGCCGCCGTGGCCTCAGGTGAGCTCGGCTGGCTGCACACGGTCCGGTCGACCACCCTCGACCCGGCACCGCCGGCTGCGGCCTATGTGGCCGTCTCCGGCGGCATCTTCCGCGACTGCAGCGTGCACGACTTCGACATCATCCGGTGGGTGACCGGCCGCGAGGTCGTCGAGGTCTACGCCACCGGCGCCAACCGCGGCGACGAGCTGTTCGCCCGGGCCGGCGACGTGGACACCTCCGCGGCCGTGCTCACCCTGGACGACAGCACGCTGGTCCTGGTCTCCAACACCCGCTACAACCCGCGCGGCCACGACGTGCGCATGGAGCTGCACGGCTCCAAGGACAGCATCGCCGTCGGCCTCGACGACCGCCTGCCCCTGCGCTCGGTCGAACCGGGTGTCGGCTTCCCCTCCGGAGAGCCCTACCAGTTCTTCATGGACCGGTTCCTGCCCGCCTACCGAGCCGAGCTCCAGGCCTTCACCGAGGTCGTCGCCGGGCGACGACCCTCGCCGTGCACGGTCGCCGACGCCCTGGAGGCTGGCTGGATCGCCGAAGCCTGCACCACATCCCTGCAGCAGCACCGACCGGTCCGCACGGAAGAGGTGCGCACATGACCAACACCGAGCCGCCCGCCCCCGAGGCCAGGATCGCCGGCGCCCCCATCTCCTGGGGGGTGTGCGAGGTGCCCGGTTGGGGCTACCAGCTGGGCCCCGACCGGGTGCTGGCCGAGATGCGCCAGGTCGGCCTGACCGCGACCGAGCTCGGCCCCGACGGGTTCCTGCCCGCCCAGCCCGACGCCATGACCCGCGTCCTGGACCACCACGGCCTGCGGGCCGTCGGAGGGTTCACTCCCCTGCTCCTCCATGTCGCCGCCCACGACCCCGCGCCCGAGGTCGAACGCCTCCTCCAGGGCTATGACGCCACCGGCGCCGAGGTCCTGGTGCTGTCGGCAGTCACCGGCGCGGCAGGCTACGACAGCCGCCCGGTGCTGGACGACGACGGCTGGATGGTGCTGCTCACCAACCTCGACCGGCTGGCCGAGCTAGCTCGGCAGCGGGGCGTCCGGGCGGTGCTGCACCCCCACGTCGGCACCATGATCGAGACCGGCGAGGAGGTGCAGCAGGTGCTGGACGGCTCCTGGATCTCCCTGTGCCTGGACACCGGCCACCTGCTCATCGGCGGCACCGACCCGGCCGAGCTGGCCGCACAGGCGCCCGAGCGGATCGCCCACGTCCATTTCAAGGACGTCGACGCCCACTTGGCCCGGCGGGTCCAGGACGGCCGCCTCACCTACACCCAAGGAGTGCGCGAGGGGATGTACCGCCCCCTCGGGTCGGGAGATGTGGACGTGTCGGCCATCGTCGGGTCCCTGCGCGCCCGCGGCTACGACGGCTGGTACGTGCTGGAGCAGGACACCATCCTGACCGAGGAGCCCGCGGGCGAGGGCCCCGTGGCCGACGTCTGGGCCAGCGCCGAATATCTTCGGTCGGTCCTCCGCCGGACCCGATGATGGGCGGCCAGTCGCCGGAACCGCTGCGGATCGGCGTCCTCGGCGCCGCCCGGATCGCCGCGCTCGCCATCGTCGACCCTGCCCGCACCACCGGCGATCGCCTGGTCGCGGTCGCCGCCCGCGACCGGCGCCGTGCCGAGGCCTTCGCCGCCAGCCACGGCGTCGAGCGGGTGCTGGACACCTACGCCGACGTGGTGGCCGACCCCGAGGTCGAGGTCGTCTACAACCCGCTCGCCAACGGCCTCCACGGCCCCTGGAACCTGGCCACGATCGCCGCCGGCAAGCACGTGCTGACCGAGAAGCCCTCGGCCAGCAACGCCACCGAGGCCCGCGAGGTCCGCGACGCCGCCACCGCGGCCGGCGTGACCCTGCTGGAGGGCTTGCACTACCTCCACCACCCGGTGACCCACCGCCTGCACGAGCTGCTGGCCACGGGCGAGCTGGGCCAGCTGCGCCATGTCGAGGTGGACATGGTCATCCCGGCCCCCGCCGACGACGACCCGCGCTGGTCACTGGAGCTGGCCGGCGGCGCGCTGATGGACCTGGGCTGCTACAGCCTCCACGCCCACCGCATGCTGGCCCCCTGGGCCGGCGGCCCGCCCCGGGTGGTCGCCGCCCGCGGCGGCGAGCGGGCCGGCCACCCCGGCGTCGACGAGTGGCTGGAGGCTGATCTCAAATTCCCCAGCGGGGCGACCGGCAGCGCCCGCTGCAACATGGCCGGCGACGGCGTCCACATGCCCTGCCGGATCGTCGGCGACCGGGGCGAAGCCACAGCGGCCAACTTCGCCCTGCCCAGCATGGACGACCGGATCACCATCACCACCCAGGGCGGCCAGCGGGTCGAGCACCTCGGCACCCGCCCCACCTACACCTACCAGCTGGAGGCGCTCAGGGCCCACCTGCGCGACGGCGCCGCGCTGCCCATCGACGCCGACGACGCCCTGGCCACCATGGAGCTGATCGACGCCTCCTACCGACACGCCGGCTTCCACACCCGCCCACGGACACCGCAGATCGCTTTCCCAAGGGCCTGACACGACAGCCGCCCCGTCTTCGTCATCCCGCTGCGCATGCGCTTCACAGGTTCTGCAAGTCCCGCCAGGGCACCCTGAGCCTGCTCGGCCTGCCGTCGTCAGCCTCTGGCGGCCCGTGGCCGCAGCCTGACCGGGGCGTGCCAGCGCCCGTGTCGTACCGGTTGGCGCCGAGCGGGTCCTCGACCGGCTCATCGCCGAGGGGATCGTGACACCCGCCCGGCAGCCGAAGCGGCGAGCGGCGGAGGTGATCGCGTACTTCGACACGTCAGCGGTCGTGCCGTGGCTGCGCTCGACTCGTTGTTCGCGGAGATCGACCTTGTCGAAGTTGATGACATGCTCGCTCGGCGCGCTGGCGAGCTGGCGGAGGTTCGTCGGTTGCGCGGGTATGACGCGGTCCACCTCGCGGCTGCCGACCGAGTTCGTGATCCGAACGTAGGGAATGGCGGTAGCTAAACTTTCCGTGACCGCGATGAGGGAGGACACGTGCGTCGCGCCATCCAGGTTGTCGGCGTTGCTCTGATGGCAGCCGGGCTCCTGGTGGACAGCTCGGTGCGAC
Organism: Actinomycetes bacterium; assembly: GCA_036259695.1. Taxonomy (GTDB): domain Bacteria; phylum Actinomycetota; class CALGFH01; order CALGFH01; family CALGFH01; genus CALGFH01. The sequence continues at coordinate 3,801 of DATABK010000489.1, forward strand.
GCGGCGATCGGCGCGCCGGCAGGACGTCCGGCCAGCACCTCACCAGTCGCCTCCCGGTGGCGCTGTTCTGGATCGGTACGGTGCTGGTGGTGCTCTCATCCATTTGAGGGGACTTGGGTGTCAGGTTGAGGGGCGAGAGCGTCTGGCAGGCCGGCGGCACCGCGCCTTGTATAGCCGCGGCCCGAGCGGCCCGGCGCCCAGATCATCGGATGCCAAGCTCGCCCCTGTCGGCGGTGCCCTCTACCATGCCGCCATGCCGACCCTGCTGAGCCTGGACGATCACCTGGGGGCGCTTGTCCGCAGCGGTGCCGCCTTGGGCGAGGCCGCCGCGGCCGCCGGGCTCGACGCCAAGGTCCCCACCTGCCCGGCATGGGATGTCACCAAGCTCGTGATCCACCAGGGCATGGTGCACCGGTGGGCGGCGGCCAACCTGCGCGGCCAGCGAGACCATGACACCGCAGCCTCCCAGGCCGAGGGCAAGGCCGCGGCCAGGCTGCTCGACTGGTACTCGGAGGGGCTGGCCGCCCTGGTCGACACCGTCCGGGCGACCGCCGAGGATGCCAAGGCGATGGTGTTCCTCCGGGACGCGCCGCCGCCCCGCCGGTTCTGGGCTCGCCGCCAGGCCCACGAGACCACCATCCACAGCGTCGACGCCGTCTCGGCCGTCTGCCGGCGGTGGCCGACAGCGTCGGACGTCGAGGTCGACCCGGTGCTGGCCGCCGATGGGATCGACGAGCTCCTGATGGGCTTCATCACCCGAGGCAAGGGCCGGCTGCACGCCCCCGAGCCGTACAGGCTGCTGGTCCGGACCGACGACACCGGTCATGCCTGGACGCTGCGGATCAGCGACGGGCCGATCGTGACCACCCCGGGCGGGGCCGATCGGCCCGAGGCCGTGTTCTCCGGCAGCGCGGCGCAGCTGTATCTGAGCCTGTGGAACCGGGCCGACGAGATCACCACCAACGGCCGATCCGACCTGGTCGACCAGTGGCGCAAGCAGATCCGCATTCGCTGGAGCTGACGTAGCCAACCATTGCCTCCGTCACCGCGTTGGGCGCGCCTACAGATACACGCCGCCGGGCGACAGGGGTTGCATCCAGGTGGTGCGGGGTTCATTCCATGAACTGGACGCCACTCGCCCCTCCGACCAGGCTTCCTGGTGGGGCGGTCTCCGGGGAGGAGTGCGGTGGGCATGGCGGGTCGCACCGAGCTTGTGGGGTTCCGGGGTGAGCTGCTCCGGCCCGCCGACCCTGGCTACGACCAGGCGCGGTGTCTCTGGAACGGCGCCATCGACAAGCGGCCGGCGCTGATCGCGCGGTGCACGGGCGTGGCGGACGTGCGGGCGGGGATCGAGCACGCTCGTGCCAGCGGGCTGCCGCTGGCCGTCCGCGGGGGTGGGCACAACGTGGCCGGCACGGCCAGTTGCGACGGCGGCCTGGTTCTCGACCTGTCGCCGATGAAGCGGATCCGGGTCGACCCCGCCGGCAACAGTGCCTGGGCGGAGGCTGGCCTGCTCTGGGGGGAGCTGGACCAGGCGACCCAGCGGTTCGGGCTGGCCACCACGGGCGGGATCGTGACCCACACCGGCGTCGCCGGGCTCACGCTCGGCGGCGGTATCGGCTGGCTCATGCGCAAGCACGGGCTGACCTGCGACAACCTGCTGGGGGTGGAGCTCGTCACCGCCGACGGGCAGCTGCTACGGGTCGACGGGCGGACCCATCCCGAGCTGTTCTGGGGGCTTCGCGGCGGCGGGGGGAACTTCGGCGTGGTCACGGCCTTCCGGTTCCGCCTCCACCCGGTGGGGCCGCAGGTGCTGGCCGGGCCGGTCCTGTACCCGGCCGAGCGGGCCGGCCAGGTGCTGCACGGCTACCGTGACTGGGCGGCCGGCAGCCCCGACGAGGTCGGCACGGTGGTGAACCTGCGCCTGGCGCCGGCGCTCCCGATCATCCCCGAGCGGCTCCACGGCCGGCCGGTCGTGACCATCACCTGCTGCTATGCCGGAGGGGACCCGGCGACCGGCGAGCGGCTCCTGGCGCCGGTGCGGCGGCTCGGTACGCCGCTGCTGGACCTGGTCAGCGTCAAGCCGTACGCCGCGCACCAGGCGACCTTCGACGCCACCGTGCCGCACGGGCTCCACTACTACTGGCGGTCCCAGTACCTGGACGAGCTCGGCGACGCGGCGATCGGCACCCTGGTCGACCATGCCTGGGACCATCGCTCGCCGTGGTCGTACACGATCATGTTCCAGCTCGGCGGGGCCGTGCGCCGCCTGCCCGAGGACGCGACGGCCTTCAGCGGCCGCGGCGCCGGCTACGCCCTGAACATCAACGCCGTGGCCAGCGACGGCGACGCCCTTCCGGCGCAGGCCGCCTGGGCCCGGCGGACGTGGGAGGCCATGCGGCCCCACGGCAACGGCGTCTACGTGAACTTCCTCGACCGCGAGGGCAACGACCGGGTCCGCGCCGCCTACGGCCCCGCCAAGTACGGCCGGCTGGTCGCCCTGAAGCGCGCCTGGGACCCCGGCAACCTGTTCCGCCTCAACCAGAACATCGCCCCTGACTGACCTGGGTCTGCCCGGGGCGCTCGGCCCGGCTACAGCCGGCAGTTGGGGGCGGGCGCGTCCACCGTGACCGGCGCGCCCACCGGGAGCAGGAAGGTGACCACGGTCTCGGTCACGCCACCCGTCTGGTTGCGGGTGAGGTTGACGTCCTCGGGGCCGTACTCCAGGAACGTCTGCCCGGCGCTGAAGGTGCGCGTGCGGCAGCCCTTGGCGCGATGCAGGGTCAGCTGGCCGGCCTTGGCGACGGTGCCGCGGGCCAGCAGCTGGGCGGTGATGCCCGAGGAATACTGCGAATGCGATGATCGACCGGAGAGTCCAAGAGGTGAACTTCAGGAGGCTCTGCCGCCTCCCGGTGGAGCGCCCTATGCCGGCGAGCTGGCGAACGGGCTCACGCCGATCCACCCGCTGAAGGCGCGGCGGAGGTCGCTGCGGCCCGCCAGGGTCACCGACCCGTCACCGAGCGCACTGGCGATGCTGACATGCCCCAGGTACACCTGGGTGAAGGTGCGCACGTCGGTGGTCACCCACAGGTCGGTGTCGAAGCCGGGGTCGGCCAGGCACAGGTCGGCCTCGGGCCGGTGCAGGACCAGCCAGAAGTGGCGCTTGTCGGCACCGCGGAACTCGAACTGGACCGTGACGCGCTCGTCCGGCAGCCGGTCGACCCGGACACGGCGCCGCAGGAACCACATCAGCAGCCCGGCGTCGAGGTTGTCGGGCCGCAGCTGCTCGGCCGCCCACTGGTAGCCCCAGCGGCCCAGCGCCTCCACCACCGGCTGGAACGACAGGCCGGCCGGGCTGAGGTGGTACTCCCAGCCTCGCCCGGCTCGCATCGGCCGCCGCTCGATCAGCCCGGCTCGCTGCAGGGACCCCAGCCGCTGGGTCAGCAGGGCACGCGGGATGCCGGGCAGCCCCCGCTGCAGCTCGCTGAACCGGTGGCTGCCGGCGAGCAGCTCGCGCAGGATCAGCGGCGTCCAGCGCTCGGCGAACACCTCGGCCCCGAGAGCGACCGGGCAGAACTGGCCATACGCTCGCATGCCAGGAGCCTGGGCTGCTCCCACCCTCCGGTCAAGTTCATTCCCTGAACCACACGGCGCCCACCACCGTCGCGGGGCCGTCGTAGGATCACCCCATGGCCTACGACGAGGAGTTGGCCGAGCGCATTCGCGACCTGGTCGGCGGCGAGCCCGGCCTCACCGAGCAGAAGATGTTCGGCGGGCTCGCGTTCCTCATCGGCGGCAACATGGCCGTCGCCGCCAGCGGAGAGGGCGGCCTACTCGTCCGCGTCGATCCCGTGGACTCCGACTGCCTTGTCGCCGAGACGAACGCGCAGAACATGG
>DATABK010000490.1:0-14468 GCA_036259695.1 Actinomycetes bacterium
CGAGGCGGCCCGTATCGCCATGACCCGCTACATCAAGCGTGGCGGGAAGGTCTGGGTCAACCTCTTCCCGGACAAGCCGGTGACCAAGAAGCCGGCCGAGACCCGCATGGGCTCGGGCAAGGGCTCGCCCGAGTGGTGGGTCGCGGTCGTCCGGCCCGGCCGGGTGATGTTCGAGCTGTCGGGCGTGTCCGAGGCCACCGCCCAGGAGGCGATGCGCCTGGCCGCCCACAAGCTGCCCATGAAGTGCAAGTTCGTGAAGCGCGCGGACGCGGAGTGATGACCATGAAGGCAAGTGAGCTGGCCGACCTGGACACGGACGAGCTGGCCGCCAAGCTGGCCGAGGCCAAGGAGGAGCTGTTCAACCTCCGGTTCCAGAACGTCACCGGCCAGCTCGACAACCCGCACCGGCTGCGCGAGGTCCGCAAGGACATCGCCAGGGTCCTCACCGTGATGCACCAGCGCGAGCGGGACGAGGAGAGGGAGCGACAGTGACCGAGCAGGACGCGACGGCCACGAGCAAGCCCCGCGGGACCCGCAAGGTCCGCACCGGGGTCGTGGTCTCCGACAAGATGGACAAGACGGTGGTCGTCGAGGTGGAGGACATCCGCCAGCACCGCCTGTACCAGAAGACGATCCGGCGGACGACCCGGCTCAAGGCCCACGACGAGCAGAACAGCGCCGGCACGGGCGACATCGTCCGGCTGGCCGAGACCCGGCCCCTGTCGGCGTCCAAGCGCTGGCGGGTCACCGAGATCATCCAGAAGGCCAAGTAAGGCGACGACGAAGAGGAAGCAACCAAGATGATCCAGCAGGAGTCGCGGCTGAAGGTCGCGGACAACACGGGTGCCAAGGAGATCCTCTGCATCCGCGTGCTCGGCGGCTCCGGGCGGCGCTACGCCTCGATCGGCGACATCATCGTGGCCACGGTGAAGGACGCCATCCCCGGCGGCGCCGTCAAGGAGGGCGACGTCGTCAAGGCGGTCGTCGTCCGGGTCAAGAAGCAGAAGCGCCGCCCCGACGGCTCCTACATCCGCTTCGACGAGAACGCGGCCGTGATCATCAACGAGCAGCAGAACCCGCGGGGCACCCGCATCTTCGGGCCGGTCGGCCGGGAGCTGCGGGAGAAGCGCTTCATGAAGATCATCAGCCTGGCCCCGGAGGTGCTGTAGCCGTGAAGGTACGCAAGGACGACCGCGTGATGGTCATGGCCGGCAAGGACCTGGGCGTGACCGGGCGGGTGATCAAGGTCGACCCGGGCCGCAACAAGGTGCTGGTCGAGGGCGTCAACCGCATCAAGCGGCACGAGAAGATCCGCCCGACCCAGCGGGGCGGCCAGACCGGCGGGATCACCGAGAAGGAGGCCTGGATCGACGCCTCCAACGTCCAGCTGCTCAGCCCCGACGACGGCAAGCCGACCCGGGTCGCCTACCGCGACGAGGACGGCGTCAAGGTCCGGGTCTGCGCCCGCACCGGCGCCAAGCTCTAAGAGGAAGACGAGACGATGACGACGCAGACGACCGAGCGGGAGATGCCGCGGCTCAAGGCGCGCTACCGCGCCGAGCTCGAGCAGCGGCTCAAGGACGAGCTCGGGCTCGGCAACATCATGCAGGTGCCCCGGCCGCTCAAGGTCGTGGTCAACATGGGGATCGGTGAGGCGATCCGCGAGGCCCGCCTGCTGGACGGCGCGGTCCGCGACCTGACCCAGATCACCGGGCAGAAGCCGCTGGTCACCAAGGCCAAGAAGTCGATCGCGGGCTTCAAGGTCCGCGAGGGCCAGTCGATCGGGGCCAAGGTGACCCTGCGGGGCGACCGCATGTGGGAGTTCCTGGACCGGCTGATCTCGGTCGTCCTGCCCCGCATCCGCGACTTCCGCGGCCTGAACCCAAGGACCTTCGACGGGCACGGCAACTTCACCTTCGGGCTGACCGAGCAGCTGGTCTTCCCGGAGATCGACTACGACAAGATCGAGAAGGTCCGGGGCATGGACATCACCGTGGTGACCAGCGCCGAGACCGACGACCAGGGGCGGGCCCTGCTCACCGCCCTCGGGTTCCCATTCCGGCAGAGCTGACGACGGTTCCGGCCAGGCGCCCGCACGGGCGAACCGGCAGGACCAGGAGGTACCACCACCAGATGGCCAAGAAGTCCCTGATCGCCAAGGCCAAGCGCACCCCGAAGTTCAAGGTGCGGGCCTACACGCGCTGCCAGCGCTGCGGGCGTCCGCGGGCCGTGCTGCGCAAGTTCGGCCTGTGCCGGATCTGCGTGCGCCAGCTCGCCCACGCCGGCGAGCTGCCCGGCGTCACCAAGTCGAGCTGGTAAGGGGCGGTGAACTGACATGAGCATGACCGACCCGATCGCCGACATGCTGACCCGGCTGCGCAACGGCAACGCGGCCTACCACGACGAGATCAACATGCCCAGCTCGAGGATGAAGGTGGAGATCGCCAAGGTCCTCAAGCAGGAGGGCTACATCCGGGACTACGCCGTCGCCAAGGACGACGTCGGCTCCAAGCTGACGATCGTCCTCAAGTACGGGCCCAACCGGGAGCGGACCATCAGCGGCGTCCGCCGCATCTCCAAGCCGGGGCTGCGCGTGTACGCCAAGAAGGAGAACCTGCCCCGGGTCCTCGGAGGTCTCGGCATCGCCATCATTTCGACCTCGTCCGGCCTGCTCACCGACCGCGCCGCCCACAAGGCGGGCATCGGTGGCGAGGTCGTGGCCTACGTCTGGTAAGGGGGCAGGCAGATGTCGCGAATCGGCAAGCTCCCGATCGACGTCCCGAGTGGGGTCGAGGTCAGGGTGGAAGGCGCCCAGGCCACCGTCACGGGCCCGCGCGGGACCCTGTCCCAGACCCTCCCGACCCAGATCTCGGTCCGCCAGGAGGGGAGCCAGGTCCTGGTCGAGCGGCCCAACGACGAGCGCGAGAACCGGGCCCTCCACGGCCTGGTCCGCTCGCTGGTGGCCAACATGGTCGAGGGCGTGACCAAGGGGTTCGAGAAGCAGCTCGAGATCCAGGGGGTCGGCTACCGGGTCCAGGCCCAGGGCTCGGACCTGGTGTTCAGCCTCGGCTACTCCCACCAGATCCCGGTCAAGGCCCCCGAGGGCATCACCTTCGAGGTGACCAGCCCGACCCGGTTCTCGGTCCGGGGCATCAACAAGCAGCAGGTGGGCCAGGTGGCGGCCGACATCCGGCGGCTGCGCAAGCCAGACCCGTACAAGGGCAAGGGCGTGCGCTACGCCGGCGAGCAGGTCCGCCGCAAGGCCGGCAAGACGGCGAAGTAAAGGAAGCGACGATGAACAACGCAAAGGTGAAGCGCGACGCGCGCCTGCGGCGTCACCGTCGCGTGCGGCGGCGGGTGGTGGGCACGGCCGAGCGGCCGCGCCTGGCCGTCTTCCGCTCCAACAAGCAGATCTACGCCCAGCTCATCGACGACCGGGCCGGCCGCACGCTGGCCGCCGCCGGGTCGCCGACCTCGACCGGCGACGGCGACAAGAAGGCCGCCGCCACCCGGGTCGGGACCGAGCTGGCGACCAAGGCCAAGGCGGCCGGCATCACCTCGGTGGTGTTCGACCGCGGTGGCTACCAGTACCAGGGACGCGTCCGCGCGCTGGCCGAAGCGGCCCGCGAGGGCGGCCTTGATTTCTAGGAAACGCTGAAGGAGGCATTCCGCATGGCACCAGCCCCTCGCCGGGGTCCCGGTGGACAGCAGGGCAACCGGCCCCCCCGCGACGACCGGGGCGGCCCAGGCCGGGATGACGCCCCCAAGTCGCAGTTCGAAGAGCGCGTGGTCGCGATCAACCGCGTGGCCAAGGTCGTGAAGGGTGGCCGACGGTTCTCGTTCACCGCCCTGGTGGTCGTCGGCGACGGCAACGGCAAGGTCGGCGTCGGCTACGGCAAGGCCAAGGAGGTCCCCTCGGCCATCCAGAAGGGCGTCGAGACGGCCAAGAAGAACTTCTTCCCCGTGCCGATGATCGGCTCGACCATCCCGCATGAGGTCCTCGGCGCCGACGGCGCCGGCCGGGTGCTGCTCAAGCCGGCCTCCCCGGGTACCGGGGTCATCGCCGGCGGCCCGGTCCGGGCCGTGCTCGAGGCCGCCGGGGTCTCCGACGTGCTCTCCAAGTCGCTCGGGTCCTCCAACCCGATCAACATCGTCCACGCCACCGTGGCCGGCCTCAAGCAGCTCCGGCGTCCCCAGGAGGTGGCCGACCGGCGCGGGCTCGAGCTGGCCGAGATGTCGCCGGTCACGGTGGCCAGGCAGAAGGCGGCGGCCGCGGTCGGCGCCACCGCCGCCAAGGCGAAGGAGCAGTCGGCGTGACACGGCTCAAGGTCACCCAGAAGCGCTCCCTGATCGGCCGGCCCCGCCCCCAGCGGGCGACGGTCAGGAGCCTCGGGCTCAAGCGGATCGGTGACAGCGTCGTCAAGGACGACCGCCCCGAGATCCGCGGCATGATCTTCAAGGTCTCCCACCTGGTCGAGGTGGAGGAGGTAGACGAGTGAAGCTGCATCACCTACGCCCGGCGCCCGGGTCCACCAAGGACCGGGTCCGCAAGGGGCGCGGCGATGCCTCGGGCAAGGGCAAGACGGCCGGCCGGGGCACCAAGGGCTCCAAGGCCAGGTCGCAGATCCGGATCGGCTTCGAGGGCGGCCAGATGCCGCTCCAGCGCCGCATCCCCAAGCTGCGCGGGTTCACCAACCCCAACAAGGTCCACTGGTCGGTGGTCAACCTGGACCGGCTCCAGGCCGCGTTCCCCCGGGGTGGCGGCGTCGACCCGGACGGGCTGGTCGCGGCCGGCCTGGCCCGCAAGGGCACCCCGGTCAAGGTCCTCGGCTCCGGCGAGGTCTCGGTGGCCATGAACGTGCGGGCGCACGCCTTCTCGGCCACGGCGGCCTCCAAGATCACGGCCGCAGGCGGTACCGTAGAGGTCGTCTAGGCGGCAAAGGAGAGAGAGTCCGCGGATGCTGTCGGCCTTCCGTAACGCCTTCAAGATCCCCGAGCTGCGGGGCAAGATCCTGTTCACGATCGGGATCATCGCCGTGTACCGGCTCGGCTCCCACCTGCCGGTGCCCGGCGTCGACTTCGACGCCGTCCAGAACTACCTCGAGAACCCGGCCCAGGACCCCAGCGGCGCCTTCACGCTGATCAACCTGTTCTCGGGCGGGGCGCTGACCCAGTTCGCCATCTTCGCCCTGGGGATCATGCCCTACATCACCTCCTCGATCATCATGCAGCTGCTCGGGGTGGTCATCCCCCGGCTGGAGCAGCTCCAGAAGGAGGGCGAGACCGGGCGCAAGAAGATCCAGCAGTACACCCGGTACGTGACGGTGTTCCTGGCCCTGCTCCAGTCGGCCAGCATCGTGCAGCTGGCCCACAACCAGGGCATCCTGCCCCTGGACATCTTCCCCGGGCTGACCCCGGGCCGGTTCGCCCTGGCCGTGCTCACCCTGACCGCGGGGACGGCCCTGATCATGTGGCTGGGCGAGCTGATCACCGCCCGCGGGGTCGGCAACGGCATGTCGATCCTCATCTTCGCGGCGATCGTGTCCACCCTGCCCAGCGAGGGCGCCAACATCCTGCGGGTCAACAAGGGGTTCATCTTCGGGCTGGTCTGCTTCCTCGGCCTGCTGATCGTGGTGGCCGTGATCTTCGTCGAGCAGGCCCAGCGCCGGATCCCGGTGCAGTACGCCAAGCGGATGGTGGGGCGGCGGATGTACGGCGGGCAGTCGACCTACATCCCGCTCAAGGTCAACCAGGCCGGGGTCATCCCGATCATCTTCGCCTCCAGCCTGCTGTACATCCCGGTGCTGCTGGCCTCGATCGTGAACCGCGACTGGCTGACCGACTTCGTGGAGCGGTTCGCCCGCACCGGCAGCCACCCGCTCTACATCATCACCTACTTCCTGCTGATCATCGGGTTCGCCTACTTCTACAACTCGATCGCCTTCAACCCGGTCGACACCGCCGACAACATGAAGAAGTACGGCGGCTTCATCCCCGGCATCCGCCCCGGCCGCCAGACGGCCGAGCACCTGAACTACATCCTGACCAGGATCACCCTGCCCGGGGCGGTCTTCCTGGGGGCGGTGGCCATCCTGCCCTTCATCGCCCTGGCCGCCGGGAACGTGCAGTCGTTCCCGTTCGGGGGCACCTCCATCCTGATCACCGTCGGGGTCGGGCTGGAGACCATGAAGCAGATCGAGTCCCAGCTCCTGATGCGCAACTACGAGGGCTTTCTCCGTTGAGGCTGGTGGTCCTGGGCCCGCCCGGCGCGGGCAAGGGCACGCAGGCGGTCAAGCTGGCGGAGCAGTTCGCGTGTGCCGACGTGGCCACCGGGGACATCTTCCGGGCCAACGTGGCCGAGGGGACCGAGCTGGGCCGGGCCGCCCAGGAGTACATGGACCGGGGCGACCTGGTCCCCGACGACGTGGTCATCGCCATGGTCATGGAGCGCCTGGCCTCCCAGGACTGCCGGGCCGGGTTCGTGCTCGACGGGTTCCCGCGGACGGTCAACCAGGCCGAGGCCCTTGACCGCCAGCTGGTCGAGGTGGGCTCGCCCCTTGACGCGGCCCTCAGCTTCGACGTCACCGAGGAGGAGCTGCTGCGTCGCCTGGCCGGCCGGGCCGCGGCCCAGCACCGGGCCGACGACGCCGAGCAGACGATCCGCCACCGCCTCGAGGTGTTCGCGATCAAGACCCGGCCCCTGATCGACTACTACGCCCACCGCGGGCTGCTGATCAACGTCGACGCCATCGGGCCGATCGAGGTCGTGACCAAGCGGATCCTGACCGCCCTCGAGGGGAACCGGAGGCCGGGGTGATCACCCGCAAGTCCCCCGAGCAGATCGACCGCATGCGCCGGGCCGGCCGGCTGGTCGGGCACACCCTGTCGACCCTGGTCGAGGCCGTCCGGCCCGGGGTGACCCTGCTGGAGCTGGACGCCCAGGCCGAGCGGGTCATCCGCGACGGCGGCGGGGTCCCGTCGTTCCTCGGCTACCACGGGTTCCCGGCCACCCTGTGCCTGTCGCCCAACGACTGGATCGTCCACGGGATCCCCAACGGCTACGTGCTCCAGGAGGGCGACATCCTCTCCATCGACTGCGGCGCCATCGTCGAGGGCTGGCACGGCGACGCGGCCGTGACCGTCCCCGTCGGCCAGGTCGACGACGCCGCCCGGCGGCTGATCGAGACCACCGAGCGGGCCATGTGGGCCGGCATCGCCCAGGTCCGGGAAGGCAACCGCCTGTCCGACATCGGCCACGCGGTCGAGAAGGTCGCCTCCGCCCCCGGCTACGGGGTGGTCCGCGAGTACGTGGGCCACGGCATCGGCACCCGCATGCACGAGGAGCCCCAGGTCCCCAACTACGGCCGTCCCGGCCGCGGCCTCCGCCTGGAGGTCGGCCTCGCCCTGGCCATCGAGCCCATGGTCAACGAGGGCGGCCCCGAATCCCGGGTCCTCGACGACGGCTGGACCGTCGTCACCCTGGACGGCTCCCGCTCCGCCCACTTCGAGCACACCGTCGCCATCACCCCCGACGGCCCCGAGGTCCTCACCCTCCTCGACGACGCCCGCCAGGAGGACTGGCTGCCAACGGCCGCCCAGCGCCGCTAGCCCGCCGGGCCCGGCCCGCCCGGGATCACCGCCGGTACGCCGGCTCGAGGCCCTCGAACATCGGGAAGTGCCGTACGTTGTGCGTCGCCAGAGGGAGCCCGAGGCGTTCTGGGGTGGCGGCAATGATCAGGTCGGTCGCGCCGATGCCTGCCAGAAGCTGCTGGGTCGCACGGCGCTCGTGGCTGCACGTAGGTGGCACGGTCCTCGAGATAGGGGCGATCCCGAACGCGGCATCAACGGCGGCACGAAACCGTTGTCGGTCGCTCCCGGTAGCGTTGGTGGGTCCGCTGACGGGGGAGAGGAGGCCGGATGGCCGGTGAGGTGGCGTTCTTCGAACTGGGTGTGGAGGACGTGGAGCGCGGGCGGGTGTTCTACGAGGGGCTGTTCGGGTGGCGGTTCGAGCGGGGGCCGTCCGGGGAGGGGTACGCGATCGGGGCCGGGCCGGTGCCCGGGGGGATGCATGGCGGGGACAAGGGTGCCGCGCCGTACCTGTTCTTCCGGGTCGACGACATGGACGCGGCGCTGGAGCGGGTGCGGGAGCTCGGCGGGGTGGTCGAAGAGGCGGACGTCGAGGGGGACGAGGCGTCGGTCGCCCGGTGGGGCCGGTTCAAGCTCTGCCGCGACGACCAGGGGTCGCCGTTCGGGCTCCATCAGCCGCCGAGCGGTTCCTGACGCGCCGGAGGCCGCGGCCAGAGCGAGGCCCAGGGTTGCACGGTCCGGCTCACCCACGGCTCCAGCGGAATCCTGAACCGGGCGGGCAGGGTCACGGCCGGTTCCCTGGCCTCGTCAGGTCCGGCATGGGCCAGCATCCCCACCGCCGGCACGGGATCGTTACCGCCCCGCAGGTCAGGGAGGCTCAGGTCAGAGAAGCTCGGCGATCAGGCTGGCGGCGCGGGCGGCGCCGTCGGTCTCGACCGGGCGGTAGGCGACCTCGCGGCCGAGCTCTGCGGCGATGGCGGCGGCGATGACCTCCGGGGTGGCGGTGGCGAACTCCATCCGGCGGCCGGCGTCGTACTGGCGCAGGCGGTGGTGGACGTGGAAGTTCTGCTCGAAGTGGTGGGCCAGCGGGAAATAGAGGAACGGCCGGCCGGCCGCGGCCAGCTCCATGCAGGTGGTCAGGCCACCCTGGACCACGGCCAGGTCGCAGGCGACAAGGTGCTGGTAGAGGTTGTGGACATAGGGATGGATCTCCAGGCCGTCGTGGGACGGCAGCGAGGCCGGGTCGATCCGCGGCCCGGCGCCCACCACCATGCGCAGCCCGGGCACCTGCCGCCTGGCCTCGGGATAGGCGGCGATCACCCGCCGGAGCAGGTGGCTGCCGACCCCCGACCCGCCGACCGTGACCACGCAGACCCGCTCGTCGGGCCGGTAGCCGAGGCGGCGGCGGAGCTCGTGGCGGTCGCCAAGGCCGGCCGGGTCGAACCCGGTGATGTACCCCGAGAAGCTGTAGTGGCCCTCGACCCATTCCCGGATCGCCGGCAGGCCGGGGCCGAACCGGTCGGGCACGATGTCGCCAGGGTTGCCGACGAACACGGCCCGGTCGCGCAGCCGGGGGAACCGGTCGATGTGCTCGATCATCTCGGCGTTGTAGTCGGCGGTCAGGTAGGCCTCGCGCTGGCCGCCGTCGGGCATGGGCAGCCATCCCACGAAGTCGGTCAGCCAGACGTAGGCGGCCCGCTTCTCCTCGGGATTCTCGTGCAGGTAGTAGTCCAGCTCCCAGGCTTCGTCCCCGATCCACAGGTCGTATGGCTGCTCGCGGACGACGTCGTGGAAGACCATGAAGTTGGCGATCAGGATCTCGTCCATCCGGCGGATGGCCTGGAAGGCGTGCAGGTCGTGCTCGGCCGACTCCCGCTCGATGTGGGCCGACTCGCTGGCCAGCCAGGCGCTGGCCGGGTGGATCCGCTCGCCCTCGGCCTCCAGCACCCGGGTCACCGGGTCCTGGGCCAGCCAGTCGATCTCCAGCCCCGGCACCTGCCGGCGCAGCTCCCGGGCGATCGCCAGGTCGCGGCGGGCATGCCCGAGCCCGATGGGGGAGGACAGGTACAGGGCCCGCCTGGGCCGGCGCAGCGCCCGGGCCCAGGTCCGACGGGCCGGGGCGGGGGCCGCCGGAGCCCGCGTCGCCACCCCGTCCGCCGGCGCCCCGGTTGCCGATGCCGTCCCCGCGAACTCGGCCACGAGCTTGTTGACCCGGACCGGGTCGCGGGCCAGGGGGATGTGCCCGGCGCCCTCCAGGACCGTCAGGGTGCCGCCGGTGGCCTCGGCCAGCACCTCGGCCCGCCGCAGCGGGCTGATGGCGTCCTCGGCGCCGTGGATGACCAGGACCGGGCAGCGGCTGGCGGCGCACCAGTCCCGCAGGGTCGCCTCGTCGACCCACTTGGCGTCGCTCTCGGCGATCAGGACCGCAGCCGAGGTCTCCAGCCCCCAGCCGACGGCGTCCTCGATCGGCTTGGTGGAGTGCGGCTCGGTGAAGCACTGGGAGAAGAAGAACTCCAGGAAGTCCTGGTAGTTGTCCCGCCAGTAGTGGCGGTTGTACTTGGCCCAGCCCTCGGTGGAGCTGTACGGCTCCTCGAAGGGCTGCTGGCGGCCCTGGTGCCCGGCCGCCAGGGCCAGCGACGGACCGATGAAGACGCTGCCGGCCACCTGCTCCGGCCGCTGCGCCATCAGCCAGAGCGCCCACTGCGAGGCCATCGACAGCGACACCAGCACGGCCCGGTCGGTTCCGGTCGCGTCCAGCACCGCGGCGGCCGCCCGCGCCTGCTCCTCCCAGCCGTAGGGCCCGGGCTCCAGGGGTCGGTCCGAGCGGCCGTTGCCGGGCCCGTCGTAGGTGACCACCCGGAAGTGGCGGGCCAGGTAGGGGACCTGCGCCTTCCAGAAGCGGGCGTGGATGACCGTCCAGGTCGGCAGGAGCAGCAGGGTGGGCTCGGCGTCGCCGAAGACCTCGAAGTGGAGCTTGACCCCGTCACGTTCGACGAACCCGTCGGCGTCCGGCTCGCGTGCCCGCATGGCTCAGCTTGCGCCGCGGTCGCGGGTCCTGGCCAGCCGCTTCCTGGTGCCGGCGAGCCAGGCCCGGCCGTAGGCGGCGGCCAGGGAGAGCCCCCCGCCGGCGAGCAGGAGCAGTGGCGTCAGCGCCTCCTCGCCGGCGTGGTGGGCCAGAGGGTGCACCTTCGTCTCCTCTCGGTCAGCGGGTGAAGCAGTAGGAGTCGCTGGAGGCGTCGCCGCCCTGGAGGCGGGTCTGGTGGACCCGCAGGCCGCGGAAGTCGTCCCCGTGGGGGAAGAACCCCGGGTCGGCGGTCAGGCCGCCGCCGTCCTGGTTGGCGTCCAGCTTGGCCAGCCAGGCCCCGACCCCCTGCGGGTAGAAGATGTCGTCCCAGGCGGCGTACAGCGAGTTGGTCACATAGACCCGGCGGCCGTCCCGGCTGACCTCGACCATCTGGGGGCCACCGGCCAGCCGCTCCTCGGGGGCGGCCGGGTGGGGGGTGCGGCCGACGATGCCGCCCAGGCGCACGGAGCCGGTCTCCCGCGGGTGGAAGATGTCGCTGACGTCGTACTGCTTGAGCTCGCCGGTGCCCCAGCAGGAGACGTACAGCCAGCGGTCGTCCACCGACAGGTCGATGTCGGAGATCAGCGGCGGCACCGCCCCGAACGGCTTGAGGGCCGGGGGCAGCAGGTCGGGGTCGGCCGGCTCGGCCGGGATGGTGATGACCTTCTCGGCCACCCAGCGGTCGCCGTCCTGGTGCCAGAGGAAGATCGACCCCGACAGGTCCTCGACGCTGATCACGACCCCGACGAACCCCCAGGCCTTGGCGGGGTCGTGGGCCGGGCGGACCTCCAGGACCATCTGGTGCTGGTCACCGAGGTCGATGCGCTGGGTCAGCTTGCGCTCGGACATGCTCCAGAAGTTGAGGTGGTGGCCGAACCTGCGGCCGAGCAGGTCCTCGGGGTTCAGGCCGTTCTCGAACATGGAGGGGGTGGCCCATTCGGAGGTGACCACGGTGTCGTAGTTCAGGTGCCACCACACGTCGTAGCCGAAGAACTGGTCGCCCCGGTCGTGCTCCCAGGGACCGACGACGTCGAAGGTGTCGTGGTCGAGCAGGGCGACCCCGCCCGGCCCGTCGTTGCCGTTGGCCCCGCCCAGGGCCGACATGAAGATCCCGCCGGGGCCGCAGTGGACGGTGTGGGGCCGGGAGTAGCCGGCCTTGGCGGCCAGCTCGTCGGCCTCGATGGCCCGGACGACCTGGGGGCTGCGGGGGTCGGGCTTGGTGTCCATGACATAG
Organism: Actinomycetes bacterium; assembly: GCA_036259695.1. Classification (GTDB taxonomy): domain Bacteria; phylum Actinomycetota; class CALGFH01; order CALGFH01; family CALGFH01; genus CALGFH01. The sequence goes on from DATABK010000490.1 coordinate 11,886, forward strand.
GTCCGCGAGGAGCGGATCCCGGGCACGACCAGATACCGGCGCTCCAGCGGCTGCCCGTGGTCGCCGTGGCCGGCGTGGCACAGGGCAGACGAGCAGGCGTTCCAGCCGAAGTGGTGGAGCTCGTTGCCGGCCGTGGGCAGCTCGCTCCAGCCGACCACCTGGCCGCTGGTGGCCGAGGCGGGGTCGCAGTCGATCACGGCCATGGCGTCCCTGGCCTGGCCGGCCGGGTCGTAGGCGGCCACATAGGCCAGCCGCTCGGGCGGCGCCGCGATGGCCTCGCCCGGGCTCCGGTAGAAGGTGGGGTCGACGTGGCCCTGCTCGGAATGGCCCTGCATGGTCCTGCTCCTCCCTCTCGGTCGGTCGACCGAACTGGCGGGAGTGTGCGACAGTCGGAGAGCTATGTCAACATCGGTCGTACGACCGACTCAACAAGGATCGTCCACGAGGAGGAATGCCGTGGTGGACGTGGCGGCCGACACCCGCACGCGCATCATCGAGGCCACCCGGAGCCGGCTGCTGGCCGACGGCTACGCCGGCCTCTCGACCCGGAAGGTGGCCGAGGAGGCTGGGGTGCCGCTGAGCCAGCTCCACTACCACTTCGGCTCCAAGGGCGCCCTGATCATCGCCCTGTTCACCGAGGAGAACAGCCGCCTGCTGGAGCGCCAGACCCGCATGTACGCCGAGGACCGGCCGCTGTGGCAGCGGTACGAGCAGGCCTGCGACTTCCTCGAGGACGACCTGGACTCGGGATACGTGCGCGTGCTCCAGGAGATGCTCGCCGCCGGCTGGTCCAACCCCGAGCTCGGCGACGTGGTCCGCGACCTGCTGACCCGCTGGTACGTGCTCCTGGCCGAGGTGGCCCGGGAGGCCGAGCGCCGTTTCGGCTCCCTCGGCCCCTTCACCCCCGAGGAGACCGCCACCCTGGTCGCCAACGCCTTCATCGGCTCCGAGGCCCTGCTGCTGCTCGGGTTCGAGCGCCCGGTGATGCCGATCCGCTCGGCCCTCCGGCGCATCGGGGTCATCATCCGCGAGCGCGAGGAGGGAGCCGACCCATCGGTGGGGCAACAAGCGCCCCCCCGAACCCCCCCGGCCCGCGCCGACGGCCCCGTTGTTGCAGGCTAGGCGACGTTTTGGTACCTTGTGCATCCGGCCCGGCTACCGCCAGGCCTTTGCGCTGTGGGCACGGCCCTGGCGCTCCCCATGGTCCAACGAGCAACCAGGCACGGTGCTTGCCGTGTGCGAAGCCTGAGGTGAAGGGAAGAGCTTGCCGAAGAAGGACGGCGCCATCGAGGTCGAGGGGACCGTCGTCGAACCCCTCCCGAACGCCATGTTCCGGGTGGAGCTGGCCAACGGCCACCGCGTCCTGGCGCACATCTCCGGGAAGATGCGCATGCACTACATCCGCATCCTCCCCGGCGACCGGGTGGTCGTCGAGCTGTCCCCCTACGACCTCAACCGAGGCCGGATCACCTACCGGTACAAGTAGGAAGTGACATGAAGGTCAAGCCGTCGGTCAAGAAGATCTGCGAGAAGTGCAAGACCATCCGCCGCCACGGCGTGGTGATGGTCATCTGCAGCAACCCCCGCCACAAGCAGCGGCAGGGCTGATCGCAGGGCTGGAGGTACCGAGCACATATGGCACGCATCGCCGGCGTCGACCTCCCCCGCGACAAGCGGGTGGAGATCGGCCTCACCTACATCTTCGGCCTCGGCCGGACCCGCGCCATCGAGACGGTCAAGGGGACCAGGGTGAACCCCAACACCCGCGTCCGTGACCTGTCCGAGGAGGAGGTCGTCCGGCTGCGGGAGTGGATCGACTCCCACTACAAGGTCGAGGGCGACCTGCGCCGTGAGGTCCAGCAGGACATCAAGCGCAAGATCGAGATCGGCTGCTACCAGGGCATCCGGCACCGCCGGGGGCTGCCGGTGCGCGGCCAGCGGACCCACACCAACGCCCGCACCCGCAAGGGGCCCAAGAAGACCGTTGCCGGCAAGAAGAAGGCCACGAAGAAGTAAAAGGAGACGGGAGACTTGCCACCGAAGAAGGGCGGAGCCAAGAAGCCCCGGCGGCGCGAGAAGAAGAACATCGCGCACGCCCATGCCCACATCAAGTCCAGCTTCAACAACACGATCGTGACCATCACCGACCCCCAGGGCAACACGATCGCGTGGGCGTCGTCGGGCAACGTCGGCTTCAAGGGCTCGCGCAAGTCGACCCCGTTCGCGGCGCAGCTGGCGGCCGAGCAGGCCGCCCGCCGGGCCCAGGAGCACGGCGTCCGCAAGGTCGACGTCTACGTCAAGGGCCCGGGCTCCGGCCGCGAGACGGCCATCCGCTCCCTGCAGGCCACCGGCCTGGAGATCCAGGGCATCCAGGACGTGACCCCCGTCCCCCACAACGGCTGCCGCCCCCCCAAGCGGCGCCGCGTCTGAGAGAGCGAGCAGACCATTGGCGAGATACACCGGCCCTGACTGCAGGCTCTGCCGGCGCGAGAAGACCAAGCTCTTCCTCAAGGGCTCCAAGTGCGAGAGCCCCAAGTGCCCGGTGGAGAAGCGACCCTACCCACCCGGCGAGCACGGCCGCGG
>DATABK010000491.1:0-8083 GCA_036259695.1 Actinomycetes bacterium
CACGTTCTGCCACAGCACCGAGATGCCGCCGTTGGCCGGGTTGAAGAACGACCCGCCCAGGTTGCGGTCGATCAGCAGCATCACCAGGGCGCTGGCGAACACCGGGGTGGCCAGCAGCACCAGCAGCGAGGTGACCAGGACCGTCCAGGTGAACAGGGGCATCCGGAACATCGTCATGCCCGGGGCCCGCATGTTGAAGATGGTGGTGATGAAGTTGACCGCCCCCAGGATCGAGGCCGTCCCGACCAGCAGCAGGGAGACGATCCACAGGTCGGTGCCGATCGAGTTGCCCTGGGCGCCGACCCCCTCGGACAGCGGCGTGTACTGGGTCCAGCCGGCGTCGGCCGGGCCGCCGAGGGCGTAGCTGGAGAACAGCACCAGCCCGCCCAGCGGCAGCATCCAGAACGACAGGGCGTTGACCCGCGGGAAGGCCATGTCGAGGGCGCCGATCTGGAGGGGCACGATGTAGTTTCCGAACACGGCCAGGATGGGGATGATGAACAGGAAGATCATCGTGGTGCCGTCATGGTGAACAGCTCGTTGTAGCGCTGCTCGGCGAAGAACTGGGTCTCCGGCTGGGCCAGCTCGGCCCGGATGAACACCGCCAGCAGCCCGGCCACCCCGAACCAGAAGTACGAGTTGACCAGGTACATGATCCCGATCTTCTTGTGGTCGGTGGTGGTCAGCCAGTCCGCGATCGGGTGGCGCCGAGGGCTGATGCCGTGCGCGGCGTCGGCGGCTGCCTCGGGCCTGGCTTGGGTGATCGCCATCGGTGGTGCTCCTTACCGTGACCGAACGTTGAGCTCGCCCGACATGCCGGGGTGGGCGTCGCAGTGGAAGTAGTAGGCGCCGGCCTTCAGCGCCGGCAGCTGGTAGGTCTCCGTCTTTGGACCCGGGAACACGGGCGTCTCCTCCTGCGGGAGGATGCGGGGGGCGCTGGCGTCCCGGCCCTGGAAGAAGGCGACGTTGTGGGGCACCGCCTCCTGGTTCTCGAACTCGATCTCGAACGGCCGGTTCACCGGCCCGGCCAGGCAGTCCTTGTTGAAGGCGATGTCCTTGGCCGCGATCGACCGCGGGTTGGGGTCGTCGGGGCAGCCGCTGGCCGCCTCCCTCTTGGCCTTCTCCAGCCAGGCGTCGTACTCGGGGCGGCTGACGGCCCGGACGGTGAAGCGCATCGCCTGGTGGGCCAGGCCGCAGTACTCGGTGCACTGGCCGCCGTAGTCGCCGGGCTCGGTGATGGTCAGGTCGAAGGTGTTGGTGTGGTCGGGGAAGGCGTCCCGCTTGTACAGGAACTCGCGCACGTAGAAGGAGTGGATGACGTCCTGGGCCTCGGCGTTGAACCGGATCGGCTCGCCCACCGGCAGGTACATCACCGGCGGCTTGGCGATGGTGCCCTTGATGGTCAGGTCCTCGGGCGGCTGGCCGGCCGGCAGGGGCACGCGCTCGCCCTGGTAGGTGAACTGCCACTGCCACTGGAAGGCGAGCACGTTGACCGTCACCCGTGGGTTGTCGGCCTTGGCCTCGACCCGGTTGAGGACCCCCCAGGTGAGCACGAACAGGGCGGCCACGATCAGCAGCGGCACCACCGTCCAGACGACCTCGAGCAGGTTGTTGCCGTGGAACTGGGGCGGGAGCATGTCGCTGCGGCGGCGGTAGCGGATCGCGGCGAACACGATCGCCGCCTCGACCAGCACGAACACGACCGCGGCGACGGCATACAGGACGTTGTAGAGGTCGCGGACCTCCCGTCCCTGCTCGGTGACCGGGGTGAGCGAGCCGCAGCCTGCCAGCACCAGCACCGCCACCAGCACGATGCCGATCAGTCGCGTGCGTCGCATCGGAGTCCGGTCGCCTCGCTTCCTGGGACGTTCGGGTCGGGAACGACTGTACCTCATGCCCCTCCCCGCACCACCGCATCCAGCGCCATGGCCCCGAACAGCAGGGCCAGGTACGTGTTGGAGAAGCTGAACAGGCGGATGGCCCGGCGGCCGTCGAGGTTGCGGCGCAGCTCCAGGGCCCGCCAGATGAACGCCCCGCCGAGGGCCACGGCCGCGGCCAGGTACACCGCCCCCATGCGGCCGGCCGGGTACAGCAGCAGGGAAACGGCGACCAGCAGCACCGTGTAGTACAGGATCTGGGTCGAGGTCTCCCTGGCCCCCCTGACCACCGGCAGCATCGGCACCCCGGCGGCCGCGTAGTCGTCCTTGTAGCGCAGCGACAGGGCCCAGAAGTGGGGCGGGGTCCAGTAGAAGATGATCGCGAACAGCACCAGGGCCGGCAGGTCGACCCGGCCGGTGACCGCCGACCAGCCGACCAGCACCGGCACCGCCCCGGCGGCCCCGCCGATGACGATGTTCTGGGTCGAGCGGCGCTTGAGGCCGATGGTGTAGACGAACACGTAGAACAGGATGGCCGAGGTGGCGAGCACGGCCGAGAGCAGGTTGACCGTGGCCCACAGCCACACGAACCCGGCCACCCCCAGGACAAGGCCGAAGCGCAGGGCGTCGGCCGGGTCGACCCGGTGGGCGGGCAGCGGCCGCCGGGCCGTCCGGCGCATCAGGGCGTCGATGTCGCGGTCCAGGTAGCAGTTGAGGACATTGGCGCTGGCCGCCGACAGGGCCCCGCCGAACAGGGTGGCCGCCATCAGCCAGGGCGACGGCACCCCGCGGGCGGCGATGAACATGGTCGGGACGGTGGTGACCAGCAGCAGCTCGATGATGCGGGGCTTGGTCAGCAGGAAGTAGGCGGTGGCCGACTGGCGGGCGGTGCGGGCCGGGGCCGGCTCGGGCTCGGCCGGGTCGCGGGCCGGCAGCCCACAGAACCGGTCGGCGTGCAGGAGCAGGGCGACCATGGTCCCCCAGAGGAGGGCGCCGACGGCCAGGTGGGGGACGACGGTGAGGGCCGACAGGCGGTTGGCCACGTTGGCCACGCCGAGGCCGATCTGGACGACCACCAGGCCGGCGGCGTAGCCGGCCAGGCGGGTCACCGTGGGGTGGTCCCGCTGGGTGCGCCGGGCCCACCCAGGTGGCCACGACCAGGGCCCCGACCACCATGGCCAGGGTCCGGTGGGCGAGCTGGATGCGGGCCACGCTCGGGCCGAGGTCGGGCAGGAGCACGTCCAGGGGGTAGGCCAGCCCGGCGTGGTGGCCGGTGACGGTGGAGCCGACCAGCATCTGGAGGTACAGGAACCCGGCTCCGGCCCCGGCCAGGCGGACGAAGCCGCGGTCCTGGCCCTGGCGGCGGGAAGGGTCGGCCGGCCAGCGGGCCCGGAAGCCGATGTAGATGAGCAGGGCGACCAGGGCCAGGGCGGTGGCCAGGTGCAGGGTGACCGAGTCGGCCCGCAGCTTCCACCAGACCACGAACGCCCCGATCATGGCCTGGGCCAGCACCAGGAGCAGGGCGGCCACGGCGGCCCGGCGGACGACCCGGTCCTGGCCGGTCCGCCAGGCCGCGACCACCAGCCAGGCGACCAGCACCATGACCACCGAGGCGATCAGCCGGTGGGAATGCTCGATCCAGGCGTGCAGCTCGGCCGGGGGGACCAGCTTGCCGAAGCAGCGCGGCCAGTCGGGGCAGCCCAGCCCGGAGTCGGTCGCCCGCACCAGCCCTCCGACCGCGATGAGCACGAACGTCGCCGCGATCGTGACGACCGCAAGGCGCCGGAACCTCAACATTCCTCCAGCCATGGTCGGAGCATAGTGTTGCCCTATGGATACTCGCACGACCGACGGACGCCTGGCGGCCTGGATCTTCGACCTGCCGGTGGTGGAGCTGAGGGCAGGGTACCGGGCCGCGGTCTACTTCGACCGGTCACGGAGGATCCTGGCCGCCGAGGACGCCGACACGGCGGTCACCATGCAGATCTTCCAGCGCTCGGACGCCATGGTGGCCTGCGGCATCGACGAGGCCCTGGCCGTGCTGGCCCTGGGCGCGGGGTCGTTCCGCGACGCCGGCGCCGCCGACCGGGCCTTCGACGACTACCTGGCCGCCCGCGACGCCGCCCGCCGGGCCCGGTCGGTCGGGGGCGACGCCTGGATCGAGCGGATGCGGGGCCAGCTGGAGGCCGAGGCCGCCTTCGACCGCCACTGGCGCCGGGCCCGGCCGGGCGAGCTCCAGGTCAAGGCGCTGCGCGACGGCGACCTGGTCGACGCCTGGGAGCCGGTGATCGAGATCACCGGCCCCTACCGGCTGGTCGCCCACCTGGAGAGCGTCTACCTGGGCGTCCTGGCCCGCCGGACCCTGGTCGCGAGCAATGTCCGCCGGGTGGTGGACGCGGCCGGGGGCAAGCCGGTGCTGTTCTTCGCCGACCGCTTCGACCACTGGGCGACCCAGGGCGGCGACGGCTACGCCGCCTTCGTCGGTGGCGCCCAGGGGGTGGCCACCGACGCCCAGGCCGCCTGGTGGGGCGAGCGCGGCCTGGGCACCATCCCCCACGCCCTGATCGCCACCTTCGACGGCGACACGGTGGCCGCGGTGGGCGCCTTCGCCCGCCAGTTCCCCGCCATCCCCCTGATCGCCCTGGTCGACTTCCACAACGACTCGGTGGCGACCTCGCTGGCCTGCGCCCGGGAGTTCGGGGAGCGGCTGTGGGGGGTGCGGCTGGACACCTCCAGCACCATGGTCGACCGCTCCCTGTGGTCGGAGATGGGGGACTTCGTCCCCACCGGGGTCAACCGGCGCCTGGTCGAGAAGGTCCGCACGGCCCTGGACGACCACGGCTTCGGCCATGTCCGGGTGATCGTCTCGGGCGGCTTCACGGCCGAGCGGATCGCCGCCTTCGAGGCCACCGGGGTCCCGGTCGACTCCTACGCCGTCGGGTCCTCGCTGCTCAAGGGGAGCGCCGACTACACCGCGGACGTGGTCCTGCGTGAGGGGCGCCCGTGCGCCAAGGTCGGCCGGTTCTACCGCCCCTCGGCCCGCCTCCAGCCGGTCGACCTGACCGCCCACCGGGGCACCGGGGCCCCCGTATAGACTGCAAGACCATGCAATTCAGGAGACTGGGCAGGGACGGGCCCGAGATCTCGGTCGTCGGGGTCGGCGCCTGGGCGATCGGCGGCCCCTGGCAGTTCGGCTGGGGGCCGCAGGACGACGACGAGTCGATCGCCGCCCTCCACAAGGCGTTCGACTCGGGGGTGAACTGGGTCGACACCGCCGCCGTGTACGGCCTCGGCCACTCCGAGGAGGTCGTCGGCCAGGTGGTCCGCGAGCACGGCGGCGAGGTCCTGGTCTTCACCAAGTGCGGCCGGCCCTGGTACGGGCGGGAGGGCAACGAGCCCACCTACGACCTGCGCCCGCAGACGATCCGGTTCGAGCTCGAGCAGAGCCTCAAGCGGCTCGGCACCGACCACGTCGACCTCTACCAGTTCCACCGGCCGGACACCGAGACCGGCACCCCGGTGGAGGACTCCTGGGCGACCATGGCCGAGCTGGTCGGCGAGGGCAAGGTCCGCTGGGCCGGGGTCTCGAACTTCGGCGTCGACCTGCTGGAGCGCTGCCAGCGGGTCCGCCACGTCGACGCCCTCCAGCCGCCCTACAGCCTGATCGACCGGGCGGCCGCCGACGAGCTGATCCCCACGGCGGCGGCCAACGGCACCGGCGTCATCTGCTACAGCCCGCTCGGCTCGGGCCTGCTCAGCGGCGGCTTCGACGCCGAGCGGGCCCGCAACCTGCCCGAGGGCGACTGGCGCCGGAACGACCCCGAGTTCCGCCCGCCGAAGCTCGAGGAGAACCTGGAGCTGGCCCGGCGGCTGGAGCCGGTGGCCGAGCGCCACGGGGTCCCGGTGGCCGCCGTGGCTGTGGCCTGGGTCCTGGCCACCGACGGGGTCACCGGGGCGATCGTCGGGGCCCGCCGCCCCTCCCAGGTCGACGGCTGGCTCCCGGCGGGCAACCTGCGGCTGACCGACGAGGACCTGGCCGCCCTCGCTACGTAGAACTACCGGGCAAATGGGGTGTCCAGGAACAAAGAAGAAGGGCCGCGGTGGCTCCGCGGCCCTTCTCCGGCGTCGTCGCAACGACTGACGCTACCCGCCCCCACGGCGGCTTCCGGGACCCCGCAACGGCCTGATCCCCCAGAGCAGGCCGCCGGAGAAGAAGCGGTCCCGGGCCCCGCCGTCCCCATAATCGGGGGCGGTCTGTACCCGCACGCCGGAGTCTAGTTCGAGGTAACTAGTCATTGCAAGTACCAGTTATCCGGGTACCGTTGACCCGATGGCTCGCACCTATGTGCTCGACACCAACGTGCTCATCGCCGACCCGGAGGCCCCGGGTCGCTTCCAGGAGCACGACGTCGCCATCCCGCTGACCGTCGTCGAGGAGCTGGACAAGCTCAAGACCCGGCCGGACGAGACCGGGGCGTCGGCCAGGCGGGCCATCCGGACCCTGGAACGCCTCCGCCAGCAGGGCAACCTGTCCGAGGGGGTCGAGCTGCCCGGCGGCGGCCGCATCTGGGTCGAGGTCAGCCTGGCCTCCCGCCTGGACCTGCCCGAGGCCCTGTCGGCCACCTCCGAGGACAACCGGATCCTGGCCACCACCGCCAACCTGGCCAAGGAACTGGCCGGGGAGCGCGAGGTGGTGCTGGTCTCCAAGGACGCCAGCCTGCGCATCAAGGCCGAGGCCCTCAAGCTGCTGGCCGAGGAGTACCGGCACGAGCGCGTGGCCATCGAGGAGGGCTACCTGGGGGTGGCCGTCTGCGAGCACGCGGCCGGGCTCGACGCCATCTACGCCGCCCGGGGCGGCGAGATCACCGCCGACCAGCCGCTGTGGGCCAACCAGTTCGTGGTCCTGCGCTCGGGCAGCCAGAGCGCCCTCGGCCAGGTCCGGCGGACCGTGGAGGCCGGCCAGCCGGTCGAGGTGAACCTGGTCTCCGAGGCGCCCGAGACCTTCGGGGTCCGGGCCCGCTCCAAGGAGCAGCAGTTCGCCCTCCACCTGCTCCACGACCCCAAGGTCCCGCTGGTCTCGCTCAGCGGCAACGCCGGCACCGGCAAGACCTACCTGGCCGTGGCCGCCGGCCTGGAGCAGACCCTGGAGCAGGGCAACTACGACCGGGTGCTGGTGTTCCGCCCGGTGGTCCCGGTCGGCCGCCAGGACCTCGGCTTCCTGCCCGGCGACGTCGACGAGAAGATCTCCCCCTGGATGAAGGCCATCCACGACACCCTGGCCCAGCTGTTCCGGGGCAGCCACGACGCCGACCGGCGCGAGAGCTACACCCAGGACCTGGTCCAGGGGCTGCTGGACGACGGCACGGTCCAGCTGGAGCCCCTGACCTTCATCCGCGGGCGGACCTTCGCCCGGACCTTCGCCATCCTCGACGAGGCCCAGAACGTCGAGTACGGGGTCCTGCGGTCGCTGGCCAGCCGGCTCGGCGAGGGCTCCAAGCTGGTCCTGTGCCATGACACCTCCCAGGTCGACCACCCCTACGTCGACCCCGACTCCGGGGTCGCGGCCATGATCGAGCGGCTCAAGGGCGAGCCGCTGTTCGGCCACGTCACCCTCGTCAAGGGCGAGCGCAGCCCGGTCGCCGAGCTGGTCGCCCGCAAGCTGTAGGAGGCGCCAGCCATGCCCGACCCCCAGCCCGCCGACGAGCTCAGCCCGACCGACCGGGAGCTGCTGGAACGGGCCGAGCTGGCCCTGACCCAGCTCAACAACCGCCATGGGCTGGAGACCGACCAGTCGGCCACCCTGACCGCCATCCGGCTGCGGCTGGAGGGCAAGTCCCGGGCCTCGCTCGACGACCTCCTGGTCGCCGGCCGCGACCTCGGCGACAAGGACCCCCTGTCCGAGGCCATGACCCGCCGCCAGCAGGGCCCGAGCTTCGAGGACCTGGTCGCCGGGGCCGAGAAGAAACCGAAGAAGTCGCTGGACGACCTGCTCTAGCAACCCGAGCCTCGGACAAACCTGTCCAAAGGTTGCATGGTGGACTAGACTCCGGGGGCTGCCGTCGCACCCTGCCGGAGGTCCCGCGATGCCGCGCCGCCCCACCCGTGCCCTGCTGGCCGCCCTCCTCACCGCCCTCTGCCTGGTCACCGCCACCATCCCCGCCCTGGCCGGCGACCGCCCTCAGCCGGTCAAGCAGCCGACCGCCACC
>DATABK010000492.1:0-3825 GCA_036259695.1 Actinomycetes bacterium
GCCCCCAGTGGACGGTGGGCCGGGTGGTCCGCAGCTGGCCCCAGTGCTGCTCGCCGCCGGCGCGGACCTGGCGGGCGGCCAGGCGGGCGGCCACCGCCGAGCCGATCAGGGGGGCCACGACCTCGGGGATGACGATGCGGGCGAAGCGGGCCGGGACCATCGCGGCCAGCCGGGCCGCGGCCCGCCGGGCGGCCGCGTTGGGCAGGGCCTGGCGCATCGACCGGCCCCGCACCGCCCTCCAGCCGCCGGCCGCCTGGACGTCGCCGAGGACGTTGGCGGCCAGCTCGCGGGGGCTGAGGACCGGCTGGCCGGCGAGCGCGCCCAGGTCGGCCCTGAGCTTGGCCTCGAGCACGAACAGGGCCAGGACCTCGGCCAGGGCGGTGACGCCGATACTGCCGACGGCCGTGCCGGCCGCCGGCGGGACCGCGGCCGAGGCCACGGCGATCGCCTCCTGGGCGGCCACCACCCCGCCGACCAGCATGGCCAGCCCGCCGGCGGTCTTGGCGGCCCGGTCGATCAGCCGCCTGGCCACCTCGTCGTCGGGCAGGCCCGGGTAGCGGGCGCGCAGCTCCTGGAGGGTGGCCGGCCGGACCTGGGCCGCCGCCTCGTCCAGCAGGGGCCGGATCCCGGACTTGCTGACCTCGCCCAGCCGCCCCTTGACGACCCCGACGGCGTCGCCGAACAGGCGCCGCAGCGTCGGCTCGTCGGTCCCGGCGGCCGCGCTCTCGGCGGCCAGCCGCTCGCCCCAGGCTTCGTTGCTTCGTTCGTTGCTCTGTTCGCTCATCGCTCGCCGGAGGCCTTCCCCTGCAACCGGTCCGCCAACCACCTTAGCGCCCCGTGCTCCCGAAGCCGCCCTCGCCCCGGGGGGTGGGCGGGAGCTCGTCCGCGTCGAGGAACTGGACCCGGGTCACCGGCTGCACGACCAGCTGGGCGATCCGGTCCCCTCGGCGGACGGTGAACGGCTCCGACGGGTCGGTGTTGAGCAGCACCACCCGGACCTCGCCCCGGTAGCCGACGTCGACCGTCCCGGGGGCGTTGACCACGGTGATGCCGTGGCGGGAGGCCAGGCCGGAGCGGGGGTGGACGAAGGCGGCGTAGCCGTCGGGGACGGCGATGGCGATCCCGGTGCCGACCGTGGCCCGGCCCCCCGGGGGCAGCACAACCTCCTCGGCGGCGCGCAGGTCGGCCCCGGCGTCGCCGGGGTGGGCGTAGGCCGGCAGCGGCAGGCCCGGGTCGAGCCGGCGGACCGGCAGCTCGGGAGCGTCCACGGGAGCGGCCCCTTTCGCCGGAATGGCCAGGGCCCCGGACCGCGCTTCCCCTCGCGGCCCGGGGCCCAGCTCATCCCCGGCGGACCGGCACACGACCCGCCGGGAAGAATTACAACGATGTCATTCTACCCTTGCGGGCGCGCAGACGGCAAGCTGGAAGGGAGCAAGGAGGTGATTGAGCTGGCCGATGCGCAGGTTGGCGACGAGCTGTTCGGGCTGCCCCCCGAGGAGTTCGTGGCCGCCCGGGACGAGCTGGCCCGCCGACTCCGGCGTGAGGGCGAGGCCGAGGCGGCCAAGCGGGTCAAGGCCCTGCGGCGACCGCCCCTGTCGGCCTGGGCCGTCAACCAGCTCGCCCGCCAGGGCGATCTGGGCCCGCTGCTGGCCGCCGGGGAGCGGCTGCGGGCCGCCCACCAGGCCGCCCTGGCCGGCGAGGGCGCGGCCGAGCTCCGGGCGGCCGCCAAGGCCGAGCGCGAGGCCGTCGCCGGCCTGGTCAGCGACGCCCTCGAGCTGCTCCGCGAGGCCGGCCACCCGACCACCGACGCGACCATTGACCGGATCACGACCACCCTGCACGCCGCCACCGCCAGCCCCGAGGCCGCCGCCCTGGTCCGCGACGGCCGCCTGACCGCCGACCTGGACCCCTCGGGGTTCGGGACGGTTCCCGAGGGGGCGTCCGGGGACGTGGCCCAGGGACCTCGGGAGCGCAAGGCACCGAAGACCCGAAAGGAACCCGCCGTCGGGGAGGACGGCGACCGGGCGGCCGTGGTCGAGGACGACCCGGCGGGGCGGCGGGCTCGGCGGGCGGCGGCGGTGGCGGCCAGGGACGACGCCCGCAAGCGGGCCCGGCTCGCCGCCGACCAGGCGGTGCCGGCCACCCGCCAGGCCGAGCGGCTGGGCCGCCTGGCCGACCAGGCCGAGCGGGAGGCGAGCCGGGCCCGGGCCACCGCGAACGCGGCCATCGAGGCGGCCAGCGCGGCCCGCGAGCGGGCCACCCGCGCCGCCAGGGAGCTCCGCGAGGCCGAGGACCGCATCCCCGCCGACCACTGACCCAGGTGCCCTGTAGCCTCGGAGGGGACGACCCGAGGGAGGCCACGTGGGCGAGGAGAAGCTGGAGGTCCACCCGCTGACCGCGGACCGCTGGGACGACCTGGCGGCCCTGTTCGACCGGCCCGGCGATCCCAAGGGCTGCTGGTGCATGTTCTACCGGGTCCGCGGCCGCGACTTCGAGAAGCTCTGGGGCGCCGGCGCCAGGGCGGCCTTCCGCGAGGTGGTCACCGAGGGCCCGCCGCCCGGCCTGCTCGCCTACCGCGCCGGCGTCCCGGTCGGCTGGTGCGCCGTCGCCCCCCGCGACGCCTACCCGCGGATCCTCAACTCCCCCACCATCAAGCCGCTCGACGACCAGCCCGCCTGGGCGGTCGTCTGCTTCTACGTGCTCCGCGGCGAGCGCGGGGGCGGGATCGCGGCCACCCTCCTGGAGGCGGCGGTCGCCTTCGCCGCCGAGCGGGGCGCCACCGCCGTCGAGGGCTATCCCAAGGACACCGACGGCGCCCGCAGGCACGCCAACGAGATGTTCGTCGGCTCGATGTCGATGTTCACCGAGGCCGGCTTCACCGAGATCGGCCGCCGCTCCCCCACCCGTCCGATCATGCGCCGCGAGCTGGGTCAGCGCCGGCCGCGGCGGGCTCGGAGGTAGTCGCTGACCACGTAGTCGCCCAGGCGGTCGGGGGAGGGGGCGAACACGCGGCCGCCGTTGAGGCGGGCCAGCAGGTCGACGAAGGCGACCAGGCGTGGGTCGTCGTCGAGCATGAACACGTTGATGGTGGCCCGGCGGCGGGTCAGGCGGGTCACCTCGGTCAGGGTCAGCTCCAGGGTGCGGGGGTCGGGCGGGTAGTCGAAGATCGGGTAGCCGTCGGGCTCCAGGTGGGCGGTCGGCTCGCCGTCGGTGACGACCAGGACCACCGGCTCGGCCTCGGGGTGGCGGTCCAGGTGCCGGCCGGCCAGGACCAGGGCGTGGTGGAGGTTGGTCCCCTGGCCGACGGCCGCGTCCAGGTCGGGCAGGTCGGCCGGGCGGACGGTCCGGGCCAGCAGGGAGAACCCGATGATCTCGAGCTTGTCCTGCGGGTAGCGGGTCGAGACCAGGCTGTGCAGGGCCAGCGCGGTCGCCTTGGCCATCCCCCAGGTCTCCCGGAGCAGCATGGAGTAGGACTGGTCGACCAGCAGACAGACGGCGGCCGACGTCCTCCGCTCGGTCTCCTCTACCTCAAAGTCCTCGGGGGCAAGGCGGACGCCTGCTCGATGCAGGCCCGGTTCATTCGGGCGGGAGGACTCCCCCCCGAACCCCCCCAACCCCGCGCCCCGCAGGACGGCGTTGCGGACGGTGCGGACCACGTCCAGCGGTTCCTCGTCGCCGAACTGCCAGGGGCGGGAGGCCCCGGTGGGCTCGCCGGCCAGGCCGATGCCGGCGACGTCGTGGTCGCCGCGGCGGCCCTCCTCCAGGCTGGAGAAGACCCGGCGCAGGGCGACGGCGCCGATGCGCCGGATCGCCTTGGGGCTCAGC
>DATABK010000493.1:0-2901 GCA_036259695.1 Actinomycetes bacterium
TCTGCTCGACGACGCGGTAGTGCTCGAACACCGGCAGCTTGCCCTGGTGCTTGCGGAGCTTGGGCAGCAGGTCGGGGGCGACCTCGGTCAGGTACTCCTCGACCCGGGCGTACAGCTCGTCGCCGTCGACGCCGACCCCGCCGGCACCGACGCCCCCGCCGAGGGTCACCGGGCCGAGGCCAAGGACCAGGGCGACGGCCGCAGCCGCTCGGGCGGCTCCGAGCGCTCGACCCGCCTGGAGACCCGCTCCCGGCGCGAGGGCGCCCGCCAGGCCGACAAGGGCCGCCGGCGCCGCCCCTCGGGCCTGACCGAGGAGCAGAAGCGGATCCTCCGTGAGGAGGGCCCCGACCGGCGCATGGTCGTCACCGAGGGCGCGGAGCGCACCCAGATCGGCGTCCTCGAGGGCCCGACCCTGGTCGAGCACTACGTGACCCGCAAGGCCGGCCGCTCCATGGTCGGCAACATCTACCTCGGCCGCGTCCAGAACGTCCTCCCCGGCATGGAGGCCGCCTTCGTCGACATCGGCCGCGGCCGCAACGCCGTCCTGTACGCCGGCGAGGTCAACTACAACGAGGAGGACCTGGACGGCGAGGCACCCCGGATCGAGAAGGCCCTCAAGCCCGGCCAGCCCGTCCTCGTCCAGGTCACCAAGGACCCGATCGGGGCCAAGGGGGCCCGCCTGACCGCCCAGGTCTCCCTGGCCGGCCGCTACCTGGTCCTCCAGCCCGAGGACAACACCTTCGGCATCTCCCGCCGCCTGCCCGAGGCCGAGCGGTCCCGCCTGCGCGACATCCTCAAGGAGGTCCGCCCCAAGGGCCTCGGCCTGATCGTCCGCACCGCCGCCGAGGGCGCCAGCGCCGACGACCTCCGGGCCGACCTGGCCCGCCTCCAGGCCCGCTGGGAGACGGTCGAGCGCAAGGCCAAGAAGGCCAGCGCCCCGGCCGCCATCTACTCCGAGCCCGAACTGGTCGTGCGGGTCATCCGCGACATCTTCTCGCCCGACTTCGTCGAGCTGGTGGTGGACGGCGACGACCTCTACCAGCGGGTCGAGGAGTACCTGACCGAGGTCGCGCCCGACCTCCTGCCCAAGCTCCGCAAGCACCAGGGCAAGCTGCCGGTGTTCGAGCACTACCGCGTCGTCGAGCAGATCCACAAGGCCCTGGAGCGCAAGGTCTGGCTGCCATCGGGCGGCTCGATCGTGATCGACCGCACCGAGGCCATGACCGTCATCGACGTCAACACCGGCAAGTTCGTCGGCAAGGCGAATCTCGAGGAGACGGTGGTCGCCAACAACCTCGAGGCCGCCGACGAGATCGTCCGCCAGCTCCGCCTGCGCGACATCGGCGGCATCATCATCATCGACTTCATCGACATGCTGTTCGAGCGCAACCAGGAGGCCGTGGTCGACCGCCTGCGGGCCGCCCTGGTCAGGGACAAGACCAAGAGCCAGGTGATGGAGGTGTCCTCGCTCGGCCTGGTCCAGATGACCCGCAAGCGGGTCTCGGGCGGGCTGCTCGACAGCTTCTCGGAGACCTGCCCCACCTGCGACGGCCGCGGCGTGGTGATCACGCACGAGATCTAGTACTGTTTGCGGTCGGCGCTCCGGCGATCCCGCCCGGCGCCGCCCCCATCTTGAAAGGACGATCCCAGGTGTACGCCGTCATCCGGACCGGCGGAAAGCAGTACAAGGTGAAGGTCGGTGACCTCATCGACGTCGAGAAGCTCGGCGGCGACGACGGGGCCAGCCTCGAGCTGGAGCCGCTGCTGGTCGTCGACGACGACGGCAACGTGACCTCGGCGGCCGACGACCTGGCCAAGGCCAAGGTCATGGCCAGCGTGGTCGACCACCACCGGGGCAAGAAGATCCGCGTCTTCACCTACAAGAACAAGTCCCGCCAGCGCCGCACCCAGGGCCACCGCCAGTCGCTGACCAGGCTCAAGGTCGAGACGATCGACCTCGGCACCCGCAAGCGGGCCGCCCGGTCGACCAGCAAGGCCAAGCAGGAGCAGCAGGACAAGCAGGAAGAGGAAGGCTGAGATGGCGCACAAGAAGGGCGCGTCCTCCAGCCGCAACGGCCGCGACTCGGCCGCCAAGCGGCTCGGGGTCAAGCGTCACGGCGGCCAGCTGGTGACCGCGGGCACGATCCTGGTCCGCCAGCGCGGCACCCGCATCCACCCCGGCGAAGGCGTCGGCCGCGGCGGCGACGACACCCTGTTCGCCAAGGTCGACGGCACCGTCGTCTACCACATGGTGCGCGGCCGCAAGCTGGCCAGCATCGACCCGGGCGCCTAGCCCGGCCCAGCCGGGCCACCCCGGTACGTTGCCGTGTTCGTCGACGAGACCACCATCGAGGTCACCGCCGGGCGCGGGGGCGACGGCGTGACCTCGTTCCACCGCGAGAAGTACAAGCCGCGGGGCGGGCCCGACGGTGGTGACGGCGGCCGTGGCGGCGACGTCGTGCTGGCCGCCGACCCGGGCGTCGGCACCCTGGTCGAGTACCACTTCCATCCCCACCAGCGGGCCGGTCGCGGCGCGCACGGGCAGGGGAGCAACCGCAAGGGAGCGAACGGCGACGACCGGGTCCTGCCGGTGCCGGTCGGCACCCTGGTCCGCGACACCGACGGCGAGCTCCTGGCCGACCTCGACCGCCCGGGGGCCAGGTTCCTGGCCGCCAAGGGCGGCCGCGGCGGCCGCGGCAACGCCGCCCTCTCCGGGCCCGGGCGCCGCATCGCCGGCTTCCACGAGAAGGGCGAGCCGGGCCGCCAGCGCCGGCTGACCCTGGAGCTGCGGTCGCTGGCCGACGCCGCCCTGGTCGGCTTCCCCAACGCCGGCAAGTCCAGCATCGTCGCCCGGGCCTCGGCGGCCCGGCCCAAGGTGGCCGACTACCCGTTCACCACCCT
>DATABK010000494.1:0-5007 GCA_036259695.1 Actinomycetes bacterium
CTCGGGCTCGGGCTCCTGCTGGCCGACCAGGCTCGGCGGGGTGGTGAGCGGCCCGGCCCCGTCGCCGCTGACGACCACGACCACCGTGCCCTCGCTGACCGTGTCGCCGACCTTGACCCGGACGTCCTGCACCTTCCCCGACGCGGTGGCCGGGACGTCCATGGTCGCCTTGTCGGACTCCAGGGTGACCAGGGGGTCCTCCTCGGCGATCACGTCGCCCGGAGCCACGTGCACCTCGATCACCGGGACGTCGGTGTAGTCGCCGATGTCAGGGACCGCGATCTCTGTCACTGTTCCCTCCGATCAACCCAGGTCTTCCAGGCTTGGGTCAGCTGCGGGCCGGGTTGGGCTTCTCCGGGTCGATGTCGTACCTGGCGATCGCCTTGGCCACGGTCTCGGCCGGCACCGTGCCCTCCTCGGCCAGGGCCTTGAGCGCGGCCACGGCCACGTAGTGCCGGTCGACCTCGAAGAACCGGCGCAGCCTGCGGCGGTAGTCGGAGCGGCCGTAGCCGTCGGTCCCGAGGACCTTGTAGGTGCCGGGCACGAACGGCCGGATCTGGTCGGCGAAGGTCCTGATGTAGTCGGTGGAGGCGATCACCGGCCCCTGCCGGCCGGCCAGGCAGCTGGTCACGTAGCTGGTACGCGGCGGCTCGGTCGGGTGCAGCAGGTTCCAGCGCTCCACGTCGAGGGCCTCGCGCCGCAGCTCGGTGAGGCTGGGGGCGCTCCAGATGTCGGCCTCGACGCCGAAGTCCTCGGCCAGCAGGTCGGCCCCGGCGATGACCTCGCGCAGGATGGTCCCGCTGCCCAGCAGCTGCACCCTCGGCTTGGCCTTGCCGCGGCCCTTGCGGACCGGGCCGCCCTCGCGGAACAGGTACATCCCCTTGACGATCCCCTCGGCCACGCCGTCGCCCTCGGGCATCGCCGGGTGCCGGTAGTTCTCGTTCATCACGGTCAGGTAGTAGAAGACGTCCTCCTGGTCGGCGTACATCCGCCGCAGGCCGTCCTGGATGATCACCGCCAGCTCGTAGGCGAAGGTCGGGTCGTAGCAGACGCAGTTCGGGATCACCGAGAACAGGACGTGGCTGTGGCCGTCCTCGTGCTGGAGGCCCTCGCCGTTGAGGGTGGTGCGGCCGGCGGTGCCGCCGACCAGGAACCCGCGGGCCCGCATGTCCCCGGCCGCCCAGGCGAGGTCGCCGAAGCGCTGGAACCCGAACATCGAGTAGTAGATGTAGAAGGGGATCATCGGCCAGTCGTTGTTGCTGTAGGAGGTGGCGGCGGCGATCCAGGACGACATCGCCCCGGGCTCGTTGATGCCCTCCTGGAGGAGCTGGCCGTTGCGGTCCTCCTTGTAGAACATCAGCTGGTTGGCGTCCTCGGGCTGGTACAGCTGGCCGACCTGGGACCAGATCCCGAACTGGCGGAACATGCCCTCCATGCCGAAGGTGCGGGACTCGTCGGGGACGATCGGCACCACCCGCTTGCCGATCTGCTTGTCGCGCAGCAGCGAGTTGAGGATCCGCACGAACGCCATGGTGGTGGAGATCTCGCGCTCCCCGGTGCCGGCCAGCTGGGCCCCGAAGGCCGACAGCTCGGGCACGGTCAGCGACTCGGAGCGCCGGCGGCGGACCGGGATGGGGCCGCCGAAGGCGGCGCGCCGCTCCTTCAGGTAGCGGATCTCGGGGCTGTCGTCGGGCGGCCGCTGGTAGGGGTAGTCGAGCAGGAGCTCGTCGGGGATCGACAGGTTGAACCGGTCCCGGAAGACCTTGAGGGCGGCCTCGGCCATCTTCTTCTGCTGGTGGGTGATGTTCTGGCCCTCGCCGGCCTCGCCCATGCCGTAGCCCTTGACCGTCTTGGCCAGGATCACGGTCGGCTGGCCGGTGTGGCGCACCGCGGCGTCGTAGGCGGCGTACACCTTGACCGGGTCGTGGCCGCCCCGGTTGAGGTTCCAGATGTCCTCGTCGCTCAGGTCGGAGACGAGCTCGAGCAGCTCCGGGTAGGCGCCGAAGAAGTGCTCGCGGACATAGGCGCCGTTCTTGGACTTGAAGTCCTGGTACTGGCCGTCGACGCACTCCTCCATGCGCTGGATGAGGAGGCCGGAGGTGTCCCGGGCCAGCAGGTCGTCCCAGCGGCTGCCCCAGATGACCTTGATGACGTTCCAGCCGGCCCCGCGGAAGATCCCCTCCAGCTCCTGGATGATCTTGCCGTTGCCCCGGACCGGGCCGTCCAGGCGCTGGAGGTTGCAGTTGATCACGAAGATGAGGTTGTCCAGCCGCTCCCGGCCGGCCAGGGAGATCGCCCCGAGCGACTCCGGCTCGTCGGTCTCGCCGTCGCCGAGGAACGCCCAGACCTTCCGGCCGGTGGTGTCGGCCAGGCCCCGCGTCCCCAGGTACTTGAGGAACCGGGCCTGGTAGATGGCCATGATCGGGCCGAGGCCCATCGACACCGTCGGGAACTGCCAGTAGTCGGGCATCAGCCAAGGGTGCGGATAGGACGAGAGCCCGTTGCCGTCGACCTCCTGGCGGAAGTTGTCCAGCTGCTCTGAGGTCAGGCGCCCCTCGAGAAAGGAGCGGGCGTAGATGCCGGGCGAGATGTGGCCCTGGAAGTAGACGAGGTCGCCGCCGTGGCGCTCGGAGGGGGCGTGCCAGAAGTGGTTGAAGCCGGTGTCGTACAGGGTGGCCGCCGACTGCCAGCTGGCGATGTGCCCGCCCAGCTCCGAGGACTCCTTGTTGGCCCGGAGCACGATGGCCAGCGCGTTCCAGCGGTTCAGGGAGCGGATGGCGTGCTCGGTGGCCAGGTCGCCCGGGTAGGCGGGCTGCTGGTCGACCGGGATGGTGTTGACGTACGGGGTGGTCGCCGAGTAGGGCGCCGGAGCGCCCCGTTTGCGGCCCTCGGCGGCCAGCTCCCCGAGCAGGAACCGGGCCCGGTCGGTCCCCTCGAAGGCCAGCACCGACTCCAGCGCGTCCAGCCACTCCCTGGTCTCGACCGGGTCAACGTCGTTTCGCATGGCCATCAGCACATCCCTTCGGCTGGAGCGCGAGCGCCTTCACACCTTGCGGCCGATCTTAGGTCCTAGATCGTTCCACCTCCCGCCCTGGTGAACCAGTCTTGATCTACCCCAGATCCGCCCATACGAACGCGGCCGGGGGCGCATCATGGAGGCGTGAGGACCAAGCTGCTCGTCCTGGCCGGTCTCGTCCTGACCGGCGTGGTCGCGGCCGGGTGCGACCGCCCGGCCCCCGGCCCGCCCGGCCCGACCTCGACCGTCCAGGCGGCGCCCTCGACCCTGCCGGCGGCGCCGGCGAGCTGGCCCGAGCACACCAGCGCCGACGGCGGGTTCCGGCTGCGCTACCCGCCCGGCTGGCGGGTCACCGAGAGCGCCGGGAGCGGCGGGGTCGCCCTCTCGCTGCTTCCGCCCCGGGGCGACGGGATCAGCGTCCTCGCCACCACCGAGCAGCCCCCCGCCCAGGCCGCCCCCTGCCAGCCCGTCCGGGTCGGCCGGCTGGAGGGCAGCCGCTGCCAGGACGCCGAGGCGACCCTGGTCACCACCACCCTGGAGGGGCCCGACCGGTGGTTCGTCCTGACCGCCAACCTGCAGCGGCAGGCGGCGCCGGCCCGGGCCTACGACCGCGTCCTGGCCAGCTTCCGGCCCGCCTGACGAGTTAGCTCGTCTGACGATCTACGCCGATTCAACGCGGATCTACGTACTTAACCTAGTACGCGCATCTCTTCTTTCTGGCGTACCTGTCCCATATGTTCGGACGACCGGGCACTGCGGGATGAGGAGGGGGCGGTGCGCATGCCTTTTGTTCAGGCACGGCCGGCGAGGCTCGCCCTGCTCCTTGTGGCCCTGCTCTGCCTGGCCCTGGCCGTGGCGGCGACGCCGACGGCCGCCCAGGAGCAGGACCCGGGCCCGGCGGTGGCCGAGGGGGCCGCGACCGCCACCCAGGCGGCCGCCGTGCCCACCGGGATCACGCCCCTGATCGGGGACTTCGACGGCGACAACCGCTCTGACGTCTTCATGTACGGGCCCGGCTCGCTGCCCGACCACGTCTGGCTGGGCCGGCCCGACCGGAACTTCCGCGGGGCCAGGGCCACCGTCGGCCGCAACTACCTGCCGCTGGTCGGCGACTTCAACGGCAACGGGCGGGCCGACATTCTCTGGTACGGGCCGGGGGCCAGCCCGGACGTGCTCTGGTACGGCAAGCTCGACGGCGCCTTCTCGGGCTCGGCGATCAACGTGGCCGGCACCTACGAGCCGCTGCTGGGCGACTTCAACGGCGACGGCGAGGGCGACATCCTCTGGTACGGCCCCGGCGCCGCCAACGACGTGCTGTGGTACGGGAGGGCCTCCGGCGGCTTCAGCGGCCGGGCGGTGACCGTGCGCGGCGTCTACCAGCCGCTGGTGGCCGACTTCAACGGCGACGGCCGGCGCGACATCCTCTGGTACGGGCCGGGGGCCGGCTACGACGTGCTCTGGCTGGGCCGCGGCAGCGGCGGGTTCTCGAGCCACGCCGTCACCATCAACCGGACCTACCAGCCGCTGCTCGGCGACTGGAACGGCGACCGGTCCCGCGACATCCTCTGGTACGGGGCCGGGTCGGCGCCCGACGTCCTCTGGTTCGGGCACGCCAACGGCCGCTTCACCGGCAAGGCCGTGACCGTGAACGGCACCTACAAGCCCTTCACCGGCGACTTCGACGGCGACGGCAAGCGCGACATCCTCTGGTACGGCCCGGGGGCCGGCTACGACGTGACCTGGTACGGCCGCTCCGACGGGCGCTTCGGGGCCGTCAAGACCACCGTCAACGGCACCTATGAGCCCTATGTCGGGGACTACGGCGGGGGCGGCCCCAACGACGTCTTCTGGTACGCCCGGGGCGGCCCGGACGACATCCTCTGGTTCGGGCACGCCAACCGGGTGTTCACCTCCCGGGCGACCACCCTGGACATCGGCTACACCCGCTCGGTGGCCCTGCGCCCGGAGGCGATGACCAGCCGGTACAACCC
>DATABK010000495.1:0-6926 GCA_036259695.1 Actinomycetes bacterium
CAGGGTCATCTCGATGCTGGTGCCGCCCGTCTTGCCGATGTGGATGAAGATGAACCGGTGCCGGTGGGAGATCAGCATCAGCCCACCCCTAGACCGAATGGGAGACGAACAGGTCCGCCAGGGCCTGCTTGTCGAACTCGACGACGCCGCTGTGGGTGTCGCCTTCCCCGTAGAAGGCATAGAGGGCGTTGCCGCGGTTCACCAACGACGTGGTGTAGTGCACACCGGCGTACCGTCCCCGCTCACGGCCGCCGATCAGCAGCGGCGTCGGGACGATGCTGGTCGCCAGCAGCGAGGTCGTGGAGATCAGCACCGCGTACTGCATGTACAGCCGGTTCCGCTGCTCGGGCCAGTCCGGGTCGAGGTAGTCGTGGACGAACATGATGTAGTGGCCGTCGTCCCAGCGGATCGGGTTGGTGCTGTTGCCAATGAACCGGCCTCCGGCGCCCAGCCACTCGTACTGCGCGGGTCGTGCCTGGACGACGACCTTCGAGATCCCGGTGCCGAAGTCGATCTCCAGCACGATGTAGGGATTGAAGGAGTAGACGCACAGCAGCGCCCCTTCGTGGGCGAACAGCGCCCAGTTCTTCTCCTCCGGGGAGGGCTCGAACGGCGGGACCAGCAGGTGCCGCAGCGCCAGCTCCCGCCGGTCGAGGTCGATCGTCGAGATGCCGGGACGGCAGTGGAGCCGGCCGCCGTTCTCCAGGTAGACGCTGTGGTTGGTCAGCGCGGCGCCGTCGTACTCGAACAGGCGCCAGTCTTCGGGCCGGAACCGCCCTGGAAGTGCGGGATACCGCAGGAAGCAGTGCCGTCTGACGGTGAAGTCCTCGTCCAGGACGCACCAGACCGGGGTGGCCAGGTTCTTCGACCAGTCGCCGAGCCAGGTGCTGTCGTCGAGTTCACCGCGGCAGAGGAGCTGGAAGAAGCCGTCCCGCTGCAGCACCCCAGGGTTGATCAGCCCACAGGCCGTCTCGTCGCCGAACTGCCCGGCTTCGACGATGCAACGCTGGCCGCGGACGAGCCCCCGGGGATGGTTGCTTCTCGCCAGCTCGACCAGGTCTAGATAGGCTCGGTGCTCGCTCCAGGAGAAGGACCTCGTCGCCGCGCCGAATGCCCCGTCGGCCGGGACGCCGGACATGATGCCACGCGCGGTCATCGCCCTCCCGCCACCGGCTCCACCAGCGGACTATGTCACGGTCGAACGCGTTGCTTCCAACCTGGCACCTTGCGCTCGATCGTCTCAATCGTCGTCCGGGCGGCGGGGGCGTGCGCGCAGGCGCTTGGTCTCGGACCGGTGACGTTTGCCCTCGACCCGGCGGGCGGTCGCGGCCCGGGTGGGGCGGGTCGGGGTGCGGGCCTTGGGCGTGGCCAGGGCGGCCGCCAGCAGCTCGGCGAACCGCTCGGTGGCCGCCCGGCGGTTGGCCAGCTGGCTGCGCTGGGCCTGGGCGACCACCCGGAGCGCGCCGTCCCGGTCGAGCCGCGGCCCGAGGCGCCGGAGCGCCCGCTCCTTGTCCTCAGGAGACAGCGACGGCGAACCGGCCACGTCGAAGCGGAGCTCGACCCGCGAGTCGGTGGTGTTCACCCCCTGACCCCCCGGCCCCGACGCCCGGCTGGCCCGGAACTCGAGCTCGGCCACGGGGACGACGACGTCGGGTGTGATACGGATCACCTCGCTCATGGTTCCCTGGCGTCACTCCCGGTGCCGGGCCCAGGTCGGCATGGGGCCCTCGGACAGGTAGTTGGCCGTGTTGACGAGGGCGACGTGGGAGAACGCCTGGGGGAAGTTGCCGAGCTGGCGGCCGGACGCAGGGTCGAACTCCTCGGCCAGCAGGCCGACGTCGTTGCGCAGGGTGAGGAGGCGCTCGAAGATGGCCAGCGCCTCCTCACGCCGGCCCATCAGGACCAGGTTGTCGGCCAGCCAGAAGGTGCAGGCCAGGAACGTCCCCTCGCCCGGGGGGAGCCCGTCCACCGACTGCGACCCCTCCGGCGGGTAGCGGTGGACCAGGCCGTCGACGGTCAGCTCGCGCTGGATGGCGGCCACGGTGCCCTTGACCCGCGGGTCGTCGGCCGGCAGGAACCCCACCAGGGGGATCAGGAGCAGGCTGGCGTCCAGGTGGTCGGCCCCGTAGAACTGCACGAAGGCGTCGCGCTCGGCGTCGTAGCCCTCGCGGCAGACCTCGTCGTGGAGCTCGCGGCGGACGGCCCGCCAGCGGTCCACCGGGCCCTCGTGGCGCATCAGCTCGACCGCCTTGATGGCCCGGTCGAAGGCCACCCAGGCCATCACCTTGGAGTGGGTGAAGTGCCGCCGGGGGCCGCGGATCTCCCAGATGCCCTCGTCCGGCTCGTCCCATTTCGACTCCAGGAACTCGAGCAGGGCCTGCTGGAGGTCCCAGGCCGCCTCGTCGCTCTCCAGGCCGATGTGGCGGCCCAGGTGGAGGGTGTCCATGACCTCGCCGTAGACGTCGAGCTGGAACTGGTGCACGGCCGCGTTGCCGATCCGCACCGGCCGTGACCCGGCGTAGCCGCCCAGCCAGTCCAGCTCCTGCTCGGTGACGCGCCGCTCGCCGCCCACCCCGTAGAGGATCTGCATCTGCCGGGGCTGGCCGGCCACGGCCCGCAGCAGCCACTCCCGCCACGCCTTGGCCTCCTCGGCCAGCCCGGCCAGCATCAGGGCCGACAGGGTGAAGGTGGCGTCCCGCAGCCAGCAGTAGCGGTAGTCCCAGTTGCGGACCCCGCCGAGCTGCTCGGGGAGCGAGGTCGTGGGGGCGGCCACGATCCCGCCGGTGGGGGCGTAGGTGAGCGCCTTGAGGGTGAGCAGGGAGCGGATCACCGCGTCCTGCCAGCCGCCGCCGTAGTCGACGTGGCTGGCCCACTCGCCCCACCAGGCCTCGGTGTCGCCGAGGGCCCGGATGGGGTCGATCCGCCGCGGGGACGGGCGGTGCGAGTCGTGCCAGGTGAGCATGAACGGGGCCCGCTCGCCCTCGGCCACGGTGAAGTCGGCCACGGTGGTCCAGTTCTCGCCCCGCACCGGCACCGGGGTGCGCAGCCAGACCGAGTCGGGCCCGGCGACCGCGTGCAGCGCCCCGTCGATGTGCCGGACCCAGGGCACGATCGAGCCGTAGTCGAAGCGGATGGTCAGCTCCATCCGCATCGGCACCCGGCCCCTGACGCACTCGACGATCCTGGCCACGTCCGGGTCCCACTGGCGCGGGGGCATGCAGTCGACCACCCGGACGATGCCGTCGTCGGTCCGGTACTCGGTCTCCAGGGCCAGGGTGTCGCCCTGGTAGCGGCGCCGGACCTCCCGGACCGGGCCGGCCGGGGCGAGCAGCCAGCGGCCGTTGGACCGGTCGCCGAGCAGGGCCGCGAAGCAGGCCGGGGAATCGAAGCGGGGCAGGCACAGCCAGTCGATCGAGCCTTCCCGGCTCACCAGACCGGCCGTATGGGTGTCGCCGATGAGGGCGTAGTCCTCGATGCGCGCCGCCATGGCCCAGTCAGCCGGGGTGGACGCTGCGGACGGTCTCCAGCGCGACCTCGTCCAGGCGGCGGCGGCTCGAGCGGGCCTGGGCCCGCAGCAGCTCGAAGGCGGCCTGCTGGTCGATGCCCCGGCGCTGCATGATGACCCCCTTGGCCTGCTCGATCATGCTGCGGTGGTCGAGCGCGTGCTGGAGCTGGGTGGCCGCCTTGCCCCTGAGGTGGGCCCGCACGGCCGCCCGCAGCAGCGAGGCGACCACCCGGGTGTAGGCCTCGATGGCGGCCACGTCGGCCTTGTCCCACTGGTGCGGCTGGGCGGCGTAGACGTTGAGGGTGCCCACCGGGCCATCGCGCAGGTCGACCGGCACGCCGAGCACGGCGTGGACGCCGTGCCGGGCGGCCAGCGGGCCGACCGACGGCCAGCGTGGGTCGGCCCCCATGTCCCCGGCCAGGACCGGCGCGTCGGTGAGGAAGGCGTCGACGCACGGTCCCTCGCCGAACTGCTCCTGGAGGGCCTCGAGCATGCGGCCCGGCTCGTCGGAGGCGGCGGTGTAGCGGAGGACCCCGTCCTCGCTCAACAGCATCAGGCCGGCGCCGTCGACCTCGAACACGTCGTCGGTCTCGGCCACGGCCAGCTCAAGGGCGGCGTCCAGCCCGGTGTCGACTGGGTCGACCCCTTCCAGGCGGGCCACGCTCTTGGCCAGGGCGTCAGGATCAATCGTCATGGCAGTCATCATAGTTGCGGCCTCAAGGGTGCCTGAACGAGGCACCCTTGAGGCACAGGAGGGCGGGGTCTCGGCCCTCCCGGGGAGGCGTTGCCAGCCGGGGCGCTTCCAAACGCCCGCCGGCGCGGCCGCACGGGGGGACGGTGGCTAGCCGTCGACAAGCTGGCCGCGCATGCGCTCGATGGCCCGGCGCAGCAGGCGCGAGACGTGCATCTGGGAGATCTGCATGCGGGCGGCGATCTCGTCCTGGGTCAGCTCCTCGACATAGCGCAGGAGCACGATCCGGCGCTCCCGCTCGGGCAGCCGCTGGATCAGCTGGGGCAGGACCAGCAGGTCCTCCGGCTCCTCGCGGTGGCGCCGGTCGACCACGAAGTCGCCGAGCACCGCCTCGCCGTCCTCGCCGGCCGGCTGGTCCAGGGACGGGGCCGAGCGGGTCTGGGCGACCTCGACCGCCTCCAGGACCTCCTCCATGCTCGCCCCCAGGTACTCGGCCAGCTCGGGGACGGTGGGGGAGTGGCCCAGTTGCTGGGGCAGCTCGTCGATGGCCCGGCAGAGCCGCAGGGCCAGGTCCTTGGTGCCGCGGGGCACCCGCAGGCGCCAGCTGGCGTCGCGCAGGTGGCGCTTGAGCTCACCGACCACGGTGGCCACGGCGTACGGGATGAACGGGTTGGCCCGCTCCGGCTGGTAGCGGTCGACGGCCTTGCCCAGGCCGAGCCGGGCCACCTGACGCAGGTCCTCCAGGGGGACGGCCCGGTTGTTCCGGTAGCGCTCGGCCAGCCGGTCGGCCAGGCCGAGGTAGGCCAGGATGATGCGCTCGCGCAGGACCGGGTCACGGCTCTGGGAGAACTCGCGGAACCACTGCTCGACCCGCTGGACGGCGACCTCGTCCTCGGGGCGGACCTCGAGCGGCTCAGCGGGCGCAGCCGTGCTCGGGGGATCGATCGGGTCGACACCGAAGTCGACTACCGCGGACGACATGGCGACCTCCACGAGGTGCGGTCGGCCCGCGGGGACAGGGCGGGACCTGTCTGTGCTCCTGCCAACCCTAGCATGTCCCCACCGACAGAGAGATAAACCCGATCTCCGGGTGGGTTCGTACATTTCGACCGGATCAGCGGGCCGACCACCAGGCCCACCGGCGCGGGGTGACGGCGACCACCGGGCCGGGCGGCCGGTCCCTGCGGTAGGGAGGATAGCGGTCGGCCAGAGCGTCGAGGGCGGCCTCGGCGGCCGCGCCCTCGAGGGTCGCCGCCGTGCCCTGGAGCTCGACCCACCACAGGGCCGTCCAGTCCTCCTCGTAGTGGTCCACCAGCATGGCCACCCGCGGGTCGGCGGCCAGGTCGCGCTCGCGCCGCAGCCGGCCGGGCCGCTTCGGCTTGACCCGGTCCACCGCCCAGACCGCGGCCCCGCCGTGCCAGGCGAAGGTCACCGGGACCAGCCTCGGCCCCATGGCCGAGAGGGTGGCCAGCCTGGCCACCCTCTCGCCCGCGAACCGCTCCAGCACCGCTGCCGGCGGCCCTTCGGACCCGGCCCGTCCGCTGGTCGCTCCCGTCATCCCCTGGCCTTGGCCAGGTAGTCGTCGAGCCGGTCCATGGACTCGGCGGCCCCGCTCTCCATGCCCGACTGGAGCATCCCGTCGCGGTCGCCGACCGACTGGAAGACCGAGGTGTCGGTCATCAGTGTCCGGCCGTCCTGGTCCTCGAAGACGATGGTCTCGAGCAGCACGTGGCCGGGCATGCCCTCGAACTCGAAGGTGTAGACGATCCGCTCCGGGGCCTCGAGGTCGTGGTAGACGCCGTGGAACCCGTACTCGTTGCCGTCGCCCTCGCGCTCGACGAAGCGCCACTGGCCGCCAGGACGGGCCTCCAGCCGGTCGACGACGGTCTCGGTGCTGTTCAGGCCCCACCACTGCCGCACCGCCTCCGGGTCGGTGAAGGCCTTGAAGACCAGCTCGCGGGGGGCGTCGAAGCTGCGGGTGATGACGATCTCCTGGGTGCCGGGGTCGGCGACGACCTTCATGTCGCTCATGGATCCGCTCCTCTCCTGTGTGGTGCGTGACTGGTCCGCGGGGTCAGGTGGCCTGCCGGTCGCCGGGCCGCTCCTTCCTCTGCGCCTCGCGCAGGTACTCGTCCAGGCGCTCGTAGCGCCGCTCGCGCTCCTCCCAGAACCGCCGGTAGCCCTCCAACCACGCGGCCACCTCCCTGAGCGGGTCGGCCTCCAGCCGGCAGGGCCGCCACTGGGCCTCCCGGCCCCGGGTGATCAGCCCGGCCCGCTCCAGCACCTTGAGGTGCTTGGAGACGGCGGGGAGGCTCATGTCGAACGGCTCGGCCAGCTCCGTCACCGTTGCCGCCCCGGCCATCAGCCGGGCCAGGATGGCCCGCCGCGTCGGGTCGGCCAGGGCCGCGAAGGTGCCGTCGAGTCGATCCGTTGCCATCCTGCTTAACCTCTCAGTTAATTAACCTATCGGTAAAGTAGAGGAGGTCGAGGCGGATGTCAAGCCCCGCCCGGTGTCCTGGCAGGATGCTGGCATGGCTCGCCTCACCAGCCGGCGGCTCGATTGGCCCGGCCGACGGCAACGACGACCCCGACGCCGGTGGCCAGGGCGGCGGCCAGGCCTGCGAGAGCTTCAACTACGGCGCCACCGGCGGGGGCACCACCCCACAGCCAGGCGTCGGGAAGGCTGACGGGATGGAGGTGCGACAAACGCGGGCCGCCGATTGGGAGGTG
>DATABK010000496.1:0-5214 GCA_036259695.1 Actinomycetes bacterium
GGGGGGCGCTGCTGTTGCTGAGCGCCTGCGGGGGCGACGACCCCGGCCAGGCCGCCCAGGACACCACCACCACCCGGGCGGCCGAGGCGACGACCACCACGGCCCGGCCGACCACCACCGCGCCCAAGCGGGCCGGCGACCCCCGGGAGCCGACCGGCGAGCCGGTGACCCTGGCCTTCGGGGGCGACGTCCACTTCGAGGGCGCGATCGAGTCCCGGCTGTCGGCCAACCCGGCCACCACCTTCGGCCCGATCGCCAACGTGCTCCGCCGGGCCGACCTGGCCGTGGTCAACCTCGAGACCGCCATCACCGAGCGCGGCACCCCCGCCCCCAAGGACTTCACCTTCCGGGCCCCGCCGTCGGCCCTGACCGCCCTCAAGGGAGCCGGCGTGGACGTCGCCACCATGGCCAACAACCACGGCCAGGACTTCGGGGTGGCCGGCCTGCGCGACTCCCTGGCCGCGGCCAGGGCGGCCAA
This sequence comes from Actinomycetes bacterium, assembly GCA_036259695.1. Classification (GTDB taxonomy): domain Bacteria; phylum Actinomycetota; class CALGFH01; order CALGFH01; family CALGFH01; genus CALGFH01. Next base: position 479 of record DATABK010000496.1, read on the forward strand.
GTTCCCGGTCGTCGGGGTCGGCCGCAACGCCGACGAGGCCTACCGGGCCCACACGGTCACGGTCAAGGGCCAGCGCATCGCCGTGATCGGCGCCACCCAGGTCCTCGACAGCAGCCTGGCCGCGGCCTGGACCGCCGGCGACGACAAGCCCGGCATGGCCTCGGCGTACGAGGAGGCCCGCCTCCTGGCCGCGGTCAGGGCGGCCCGGGCGGCCGCCGACACCGTGGTCGTCGACCTCCACTGGGGCCGGGAGCTGGTCAACTGCCCCATCGACCGCCAGCGCGCCCTCGCCCCCAAGCTGGTCGCGGCCGGCGCCGACGTGGTCGTCGGCTCCCACGCCCACGTCCTCCTCGGCGGCGGCTACCTGCGCGGCGCCTACATCCACTACGGCCTTGGCAACTTCGTCTTCTACTCCCGCGGCGGCGTCACCGCCCAGAGCGGCGTCCTCCTCCTCACCACCCGGGGCCGCGCCATCACCAACTCCCGCTGGGTCCCGGCCACCATCTCCGGCGGCATCCCCATCCCGTTGCATGGCTCCGCCGCCACCAGCGCCGTCAGGTCGTGGCAGTCACTGCGACGCTGCACCGGCCTGTCGGCCAGGCCCTAGGACTGCAAGGCGTCCAGCAGCTGCTCCTCCAGCCAGCCCAGGTAGCTCAGCAGGCGGAAGGCGGGGGCGCGGGGGTCGGTGTCGTCGACCTCGCCGTCGAAGTCCTCGGTGATGTCGAGGCGGACGCCGAGGGCGAGGCGGAGGTCGTTGAGGACGCCGAGCCAGGCGGTGGCCTCCTCCTCGGTGAGCTCGACGGTCCAGCGGCGGACGGAGGACGTCCCGCGGGCCAGGGTGTCGGTGACCAGGTCGAGGTTGGCCAGCTTCTCGGAGACCAGGTCGTCGTGCATCAGGCGGTGGTACTCGGCGTCGTGCTCGATGTCGGCCACGTCCAGGTAGGCCGGGGGGAACAGGCGCCGGTTGACCGGCTCGTCCTCGCCCTCGCCGAGGACGGTGCGGAGCTGGTCGGGGAGGCCGCGGAGGACGGCGACCTCGTCGTTGGCCAGCCGGACCCGGACCCGGTCGTTGCCGACCCGCTTGAAGGACCCGGCCAACGCCTAGCGGTCCTTCTGCATGGTCGCCCAGAGGCCGTGGCCGTGGAGGCGGTAGACGTCGAACTCGGCCTTCTCCCTGGGGCCGCTGGAGACCACCGCCTTGCCCTTGTGGTGGACGTCGAGCATCAGCCGGGTCGCCTTCTCGCGGTCGTAGCCGAACAGCTTCTGGAGGACGAAGACCACGTACGACATCAGGTTCACCGGGTCGTTCCAGACGATCACCACCCAGGGCACGTCCGGCTCGGTGACGTCGTCCTGCTGCTCGGTGCGCTCGCGGGTCGGGGCGGTGGTGCTCATGCGGGCTATGGTGGCGCATCTGGCCACCATTCGGCCATGTCCGAGCCGATCTACCGGCCGGGACCTGGACGGCGCCGAGGGCCACCGGGGCGCGGCTGGACGAACCACCGAGGTCGGCCGGGCCGGTGGAGCTGTCAGGCCAGGCGGCGGAGGTCGCCGAGGCGGACGGTGACGCCGGTGCGGTCAAGGTGCTCGAGCAGCGGGATGGCCGTGCGCCGGGTGGTGCCGAGGGCCTCCTTGGCCTCGGTGACCGCGAACCGCCGGCCGTCGGGGAAGCTGCGCCGCAGGGTCTCGACCGCCCGCTCGAGAGCTGAGCGGCCGAGGTAACCGCCGGGGGCTACGCTCACCAGCACGCCCAGCCGGACCAGCAGGGCGGTCGCCCGTCGGTCGGCTCCGAGCTCGGCCAGGGCGGCCTCCCCGAGCAGCCCGACCCCGGCCGCGGCGACCGCGCGCTCGACCCGGTCGACCAGGGCCTGCTGCGCCGGGTCGAGCCGCTCGGCGTGCCCGGGCAGGCGGACAGCCGGCCCGTCGGCCACCAGCCGCCCCCCGGCGACCAGCGCCTCGACGACCTCGTTCCCGGCGGCGGCGGGAACGGCTGTGGCGGGAAGGGCTGTGGACAGCCGCGCGCGGGCTCCTCCCGGCTCGGCCACGCTCCCCCACCGGGGGGCTGCGCCCGGGGCCGGGGGGCTGGAGGCCGCCCAGGCCAGGGTCGCCGCCCGGGCCGCTTCCCGGGCTGCCTGGGTCGGGAGGCCGGGGGTGGATGGGTCGATGTGGTGCTGGCGGCGGACCGTCTCCAGCACCGCTGCCGCGGCCGCCTCCCAGGCCGGCCGGGCCCAGGCGAGCGTCCGTGACCGCACGACCGCCGGCGCGCCGGCGCCCGGTTCGGATGGCCCAAGGGCCCCCGCGGCGGGGAGGGCGGGTAGGTGGCCGGGGGCGACGGCGGCCAGGCGGGGGAGCGTGGCGAGGGGGACGACGCCGCGTTCGGCCAGGACCCGTTCCAGGAGGCCGGCCCGGCCGGCGGCCTCGCGGGCCTCCAGCTCCTCGGTGCGCCGGACCCGGGCGGCGGTGCCGCGGACGACCCCGGGTGGGAACGGGTCGAGGACCAGGCCGCCCCCGACGGTCTCGTCGCGGCCGCTGTCCCGCAGCACCACCGGCTCGAACACGTCCAGGACCAGCGGGCGCTCCAGGTGCAGCCGGACCAGGGCGTCGCCGCCCGGAGGGACCTCGGCGGCGTCCAGTGGCTGGAGGCGGGCCGTGGTCTCGGCCGCGCCGGCGTAGACCAGGTAGGCGCCCCGCGCCCGCAGGGGGGCGGGGGCGCCGGCCAGGCAGCGCAGGCGGAGGTCGGCCACGCCGGTCGCGGCCCACTGGCCGGGCAGCACCAGCACGTCGCCCCGGGCCACCTCGTCGGTGGCCACCCCGGCCAGGTTGACGGCCACCCGGCGCGCCGGGGTGGCCTCGGTCAGCGGGCGCCCGTGGCCCTGGAGGCCGCGTACCCGGGCCCGGCGCCGGGCTGGGAGCAGCTCGGCCTCGCCGTCGGCCCGCAGCGCCCCGCCGGACAGGGTGCCGGTGACCACGGTCCCGCTGCCCCGCATGGTGAACACCCGGTCCACCGGGAGCCGCGGCCGCCCCCGGTCCGGCGGCTCGGGAAGCCGGTCAAGGGCGGCATCCAGGGCGGCCGCCAGCTCGGCAACGCCGACTCCGGAGGTTGCGGCGGTGGCCACCAGCTCGGCCCCGGCCAGGGTGGTGCCCCGGAGCCGGTCGCGGACCTCGCCCGCCACCCGGTCCCCGGTTGCCTGGTCGACCAGGTCGACCTTGGTCAGGGCGACCACCCCGGCGGAGATGCCGAGCAGGTCGAGGATGGCCAGGTGCTCGGCCGACTGGGGCCGCCAGCCCTCACTGGCGTCGACCACGAACAGCGCGCACCCGACCCCGCCGACCCCGGCCAGCATGTTGTGGACGAACCGCTCGTGCCCAGGGACGTCGACGAACCCGACCTCGCGCCCCGACGGCAGCGTCGTCCAGGCGAACCCGAGGTCGATGGTCAGCCCCCTGGCCTTCTCCTCGGCCAGCCGGTCCGGGTCGATCCCGGTCAGGGCGTGAACCAGCGCCGACTTCCCGTGGTCGACATGCCCGGCGGTGCCGATGACGTGCGGCATCAGGAAGCGACGTCGAGGGCCGCGGTCAGTGCCTCGGCCACCAGGTCGTCCTGCTCCTCCGGGACGGTGCGGAGGTCCAGGACCACGCGGCCCCGCTCGACCCGGGCGATCACCGGTGGGTCGCCGGCCCGGAGGCGGGCCGCCACCGTGGTCGCGCTGGCCGGGGCCGGGTCGACCTCGACCAGGACGCTCTCCAGGCCCTCGCCGGGGAGGCTGCCGCCCCCGGCCACGCTGGTGCCGCGGCGCAGGGACGCGGCCGGCCCGATCCTGCCGGCCAGGGCGGTCGCCCGGGGCTCCAGGTCGGCCACGGTCAGCAGCAGGGCCCGCCACACCGGCAGCTCGTCCCGGCGGCCGGCCAGGTGGGCGGCCAGGGTCGCCTCGAGGGCGGCCAGGGTCAGCTTGTCGGCCCGGACCGCCCTGGCCAGGGGGTGGCGGGCCAGCCGCCCGACCAGCTCGGCCCGGCCCACCAGCAGCCCGGCCTGGGGCCCGCCGAGGAGCTTGTCGCCGGAGAACAGCACCAGGCCGGCCCCGGCGCGCAGGCTCCCCGCGACCGACGGCTCGTGCCCGAGCTCCCCATGCAGCAGCCCCGACCCGACGTCGTGGAGCAGCGGCAGGCCGTGCTCGCCGGCCAGAGCGGCCAGCTCGGCCAGGGCCGGCCGGGTGGCGAACCCCTCGACCCGGTAGTTGGACGGGTGCACGGCCAGCACCATCCCCGTCCCGGGGCCCAGGGCGGCCGCGTAGTCGCGCAGGTGGGTCCGGTTGGTGGTGCCGACCTCGCGGAGCACCACCCCGGCGGCCTCCATGATCTGGGGCAGCCGGAACTCCCCGCCGATCTCGATCAGCTCCCCCCGGGAGACCACCACCTCCTGGCCCCTGGCCAGCCCGCCGAGGGCGAGCAGCAGCCCGCCGGCGGCGTTGTTGGCCACCAGGGCGGCCTCGGCTCCGGTGGCCGCCCGGAGCAGCGCCTCGGCCGCGGCCCCCCGCCGGCCCCGGGTCCCGGCACCCAGGTCGTACTCCACGGCGGCGTACCCGGCCGCCTCGGCCACCGCCTCCCGGGCCGCGGCCGACAGCGGCGCCCGCCCCAGGTTGGTGTTGAGCACCACTCCGGTGGCGTTCACCACCGCCCGGGTCCGGCCGGCCCACAGCCGGTCGAGCTCACCCGCCACCCGGGCGGCCAGCTCCTCG
>DATABK010000497.1:0-2307 GCA_036259695.1 Actinomycetes bacterium
GGCCCTCGGGTAGCATGCGGGCGGAAGACCGTAGCCACCGCGAGGAGCCGCCCGGCCCGTGCCTGACGACGAAGACCGCTCAGCGGTCGAGCAGGCACGCCGGGAGAAGCTGGCCCGGCTGCGGGCGGCCGGGATCGACACCTTCCCGGTCGGCTTCCGGCGCACCCACACCCTGGAGGAGATCCGCCGCGGCTGGGACCACCAGCTGGCCGACGGCGAGGAGTCGGGCGACCTGGTCCGGGTGGCCGGGCGGATCGTCCTCAGCCGGGCCATGGGCCGGCTCGCCTTCTGGACCCTGCGCCACGACGGCCACGAGCTCCAGGTGATGCTGACCGTCGGCGCCCTCGGGGCCGAGCAGTTCGAGGTCGTCGGCGACCTGGACGTCGGCGACTGGGTGGGGGTCCAGGGCCCGGTGGTCAAGACCCGCAAGGGCGAGCTGTCGGTCAAGGCCACCGAGGTCTACCTGCTCGGCAAGTCCCTGCGCCCCCTGCCCGACAAGTGGAGGGGCCTGACCGACGTCGAGGTCCGCTCCCGCCAGCGCGAGCTCGACCTGGCCGTCAACCCGGCGGCCATGGAGACCATGCGGATCCGCTCCCGGGTGGTCAGGTCCCTGCGCGAGTCGATGCAGGCCCGCGGCTTCCAGGAGGTCGAGACGCCGATCCTCAACCCGGTCCCCGGCGGCGCCATGGCCCGGCCGTTCATCACCCACCACAACGCCCTCGATACCGACCTCTACCTGAGGGTGGCCAGCGAGCTGTACCTGAAGCGGCTGCTCGTCGGCGGGGTGGACCGGGTGTTCGAGCTGGGCCGGATGTTCCGTAACGAGGGCATCGACTCCACCCACAACACCGAGTTCACCATGCTCGAGTCCAACTCGGCCTTTCAGGACTACCGCGACATGATGGAGCTGGCCCGGGGGGTCATCCAGGAGGCGGCCGACGCCGCCGGCCGGGGACGCCGGCTCGCCTACCGGGGCCGCGACATCGACCTGGACGGCGACTGGGGCGAGGTCACCCTGCTCGACGCCGTCCGGGAGGCGATCGGCGAGCCCGACCTCGCCTACGACTGGCCGCTGGACCGGGTCCGCGAGCTGTGCGACAGGCACGGGGTCGCCTGGGAACCCGGCTGGGGCACCGGCAAGCTCGTGCTGGAACTGTACGAGAAGCACGCCGAGCACCGGATCACCGGCCCGACCTTCGTGACCGACTACCCGGTCGAGGTCTCGCCCCTGGCCCACCCGCACCGCGACGACCCGTTCGTGACCGAGCGGTTCGAGCTGATCATCGGGGGGCGCGAGTACGCCAACTGCTTCTCGGAGCTGACCGACCCCGACGAGCAGCGGGCCCGCTTCGAGGAGCAGGCCCTGGCCAAGGCGGGCGGGGACGAGGAGGCCATGGTGGTCGACGAGGCCTACCTGCGGGCGCTGGAGCTGGGCATGCCTCCCAACGCCGGCCTCGGCATCGGCGTCGATCGCCTGGTGATGCTGCTCGCCGGCCTCTCCTCGATCCGCGAGGCCCTCCTGTTCCCCCAGCTCCGGCCGGAAGAGATGTGAGCGCCCGTCAAGTCCCGACGGCAACCGCCGATGAAGCGGAGACGAAATCGGGAACAGGGGCCGTTGCCGAGGCGTTGTCGAGGTAGACAAAGAGCGTACCTGGACGTCCCGCAACTCCCGTACGGGGCGTCGGAGGGCCAGGTGTATAGTCGATTGGCGGCAAGGAACCGCTGCCGCCGTATCCCTGGGGGTTTGGCATGTTTGAGCGCTTCACCGACCGGGCTCGACGGGTCGTCGTGCTCGCGCAGGAGGAGGCTCGGCTCCTCAATCACAACTACATCGGCACCGAGCACATCCTGCTCGGGCTGATCCACGAGGGCGAAGGGGTCGCCGCCAAGGCGCTGGAGTCGCTCGGTATCTCGCTGGAGGCCGTCCGGGCCCAGGTCGAGGAGATCATCGGCCAGGGCCAGAGCGCGCCCACCGGGCACATCCCCTTCACCCCCCGAGCCAAGAAGGTCCTGGAGCTGTCGCTGCGCGAGGCGCTGCAGCTCGGCCACAACTACATCGGCACCGAGCACATCCTGCTCGGGCTGATCCGTGAGGGCGAGGGCGTGGCCGCCCAGGTGCTGGTCAAGCTGGGCGCCGACCTGGCCCGGGTGCGTCAGCAGGTCGTCCAGCTGCTCTATAGCTACGCCGGCGGCGAGGCCCAGCCGCAGGGCTCCCTGGTCCTCGACCAGTTCGGGCGCAACCTCACCCAGCTGGCCCGCGAGGGCAAGCTCGACCCGGTGATCGGGCGCGAGAAGGAGATCGAGCGG
>DATABK010000498.1:0-6576 GCA_036259695.1 Actinomycetes bacterium
TTGGGGTTGTCGATGAACCCGCCGGTGCCCGGGGTGGACGCCTCCACGAACGTCAGCGGCGAGGACCACATCGCGTTGCCGGCCGAGGTGACGACCGTGTCCAGGGGGACCTTGTGCCGCCGCAGCCGATCCGGGTCGACCAGGACCTGCAGCTGCCGGTCCCTGAACCCCCAGACGGAGACGTTCGCGACGCCGGGGACGCCCATCAGGCGCGGGGTGATGACCCAGCGGGCGAGGACGGATACCTCGATCGGGCTCAGGTCGTCCGACGACAGTTTGATCATCGAGAGCCGGTTACTCGAGGACAGGGGCTGGATCATCTGCGGCAGCTCCGCCACCTGCGGCAATCCGGCGGCACCAACCGCCTGCGTCAGACGCTCCTGCACCACCTGGCGGGCGTCCAGCACATCGGTGCCAGGCTCGAACGTCATGACGACCGACGAGAGCCCAGGGAGCGACACCGACTCGATCTCGTCGAGGAAGGCGACCCCGGCCAGCAGGTCCTGCTCCAGCGGGACCGTGATCAGCTGCTCGACCTCTTCGGCGGAGAGTCCCAGGGCCTCGGTCTGCACCTCGACCATCGGCGGGTTGAACTCGGGCAGGACATCCACCGGCGCCTTGCCGGCCTGGACGATGCCGACGACCACCAGGCCCACGGCCGCGGCCACGATCAGGCGCCGGAACTTGAGGCTCGAAACTACGATCCACCGCACCATTGCTGGAGGCCTCCCTAGATCGTCATGGCCGCTAGGTGGTGATCTGGCGCCGCCGGGCGTGAGGTTGTGGGAGAGGACCCCCGTCCCACCGCGCCGCCTGGTGGCGACATCAAGGCGTATAAGGGTTCAACTACTCCGGTGAGCGAAGTGATCCAACCGCATGGTCCACGGCCCCCGTCATGGCCCCCCCAAAGGTTCACGTAGCCCCAATTCTCATGAGTTCTTCATGAGCCGCTCCAGGATCGAGGCAAGCACTCGCCCGGAATAGTGGCAATCAGCGTAGGCGGTGTAGGCCAGATAGCCTACGACGCCACGGGTCGATGGAAGAGCGTTCGGCCGGCGGGTCGCCCGGCTTGCCCTCCATCAGGTCCCGGCCGCGCTTGAGGACGGCCTCCAGCCAGGTCCCGGCGATCACCGAGGTGATCAGGGCGAGCAGCACCAGCATGGTGTAGAAGCGGTCGTCGATGATCCCGGCGTCCAGGACCACCGAGGCCAGGACGATCCCGGGGCCGCCGCGGGCGTTCAGGGCCACGGCCAGGTTGCGGGCCCCGGACCGGCCCTCGCCGACCATCCTCGCCCCGGCGTAGCAGCTGGCCGACTTGACCAGGCAGGCGAAGCCGAGCAGGAACAGGAAGAACAGCGGCTCGAAGGCGCCGACCAGGTCAAGGCGCAGGCCGACGATGGCGAAGTACAGGGGCACGACCACCCCGGTGGCGACGCCGGCGATGGCCTGGCGGGCCTCCAGGTCCCGGCCCCGCAGGTCGCCGGCCAGGATGCCGGCGACCAGGGCGCCGAAGATGGGAGCGACCCCCAGGAACGCGGCCAGGCCGGCCAGGGCCAGCATGAAGACCAGCTGGAAGGCGATCGGGCTGGCCCGGTTGAGCAGGTTGCCCGGCCAGTCGGCCAGCCGCTGGACCAGGCCGGGCCCGGCGACCACCGGCAGGAGGAAGAAGGCCAGGGTGACGACGATGTAGTAGCCGGTCCCGAGCGGGCCCGCCGGCTGCACGCCGAGCACCCCGAGCAGCCCGGAGGCCTCGGCGTTGGCCGCGGCCACCCGGGCCAGGGCGAAGTTCAGGACCACGTAGATGACCAGGTCCTCGAGCACGGCCACCGACAGCACGACCCGGGCGAAGCGCGTGTGCAGGATGCCCAGGTCGGCCATGATCCGGGAGATGACCGGGATGCTGGTGACGGCGATGGCCAGGGCGAAGGCCAGCCCGAAGGAGATCCGGTCGCCGGCCGGGCCGAGGAAGCGGCTGGTGTCGTACAGGGCCAGGAAGCCGAGCGCGGCCAGGAACGGGACGACGTTGCCGACGAGCGCGATGCCGAGCACGGGCCGGCGGTCGTGCCGCGACAGCAGCGCCCGCAGCTCCGTGCCCGAGCAGTACATCAACAGGAGCAGCCCGAGCTGGTAGGCGATGCCCAGGCCGGTCTGGGTGGCGGCGCCGTCCTTGAACAGGGCCTGGTGCCAGCCGGGGGCGACCAGGCCGAGCAGGGTCGGGCCGAGCAGCAGGCCGCCGAGGATCTCCCCGGCCACCCGGGGCTGCCGCAGCCTGACGGCCAGCCCGCCGAGGAGGTGGGCGGCCAGCAGCAGCACGACCGTGGCCGCGATCAGGTGGCCGAGGTCGCCGCTGGAGAGGCTCACAAGGCGCTTCCCAGGCCGGCCAGGGCCTGGCGGTCCTCGTCCAGCAGCGAGCTGGTGTTCCACCGCTCGAAGACGCTCACGGCCCGCAGGACCATGTCGACGGTGCCGACGGGGTCGACCCCGATGGCCGTCTCGGCGGCCAGGACCAGCCCGTGGACGCCGTCCAGGAGGGTGTTGGCGATGTCGTTGGCCTCGGCCACGGTCGGGTGCCGGCTGGTGACCATCGACTCGAGCAGGTTGGTGGCCACATACACCGGCCGGTTCCAGCGGTTGGCCCGGCGGACCACGACCTTCTGGTAGAACGGGACCTGCTCGAGGGGGATCTCGCGGGAGAGGTCGCCCCGGTCGATGAGGACGGCGTCCGAGGCACTGATGACGGCGTCCATGTTGCGGACCCCGGCCCGGCTCTCGATCTTGGAGATGACCGTGGCCCCGGGTCCGGCCAGGCTGCGGACCAAGCCGACGTCCTCGGCCCGGCGGGCGAACGACAGGGCGACGTGGCGCACCCCCATGGCCGCCCCGATGGCGATCGCCTCGTGGTCCTTGTCGCTCAGGGCCGGGAGCAGGGGGGCCGGGTCGACGATCACGGCCTTGTTGGACCGGACCTGGCCACCCTCCACGACCACGGCGGTCACCCCGGCCGGGGTGACGTGGGTGACCCGCAGCCGGGCCCCGTCGAAGTCGATGCCGAGCTCGGTGCCGGGCAGCAGGGCGTCGAGGGCGGTGCGGGGCTGGAGGCCGAGCTGCTCGGTCGTGCCCAGGGGGCCGGCCGCGGTCAGCCGGACCGCCCGGCCCGGTTCCAGGACGACGTCGGGGGCCATGGGGCCGCAGCGGACCTGGGCCCCCTCGGTGTCGAGGCAGATCGGCGTGGCCGAGTGCCGCTGGACGGCCTCGATGGTCGGCGCCACCGCCTCCAGCGGCGTGTGCGACAGGTTGATGCGGAACAGGTCGACGCCGCGCTCGTCCAGCCGGGCGATGACGTCGGGCCGCAGCGACGACGGCCCAAGCGTGCACAGGATCTGCACCTTCACGGTTCTTGCCCCCCTCGGTCGGGCTAATTGGCCCTGGTCTGCGGGTACCAGCGGCCGGCCACCTCGGCGGTGACCGCGCGGACCCTGGCTACCTCGTCGGCGGTGAGCTGGCGCTGGCAGGCGCTCAGGTTGGCCCGGCTGTCCATGGGCCGGTAGCCGGTCTTGGACAGCCCACTCCTGGACAGCGACCAGGTGTGCGCACGCCGCCGGGCGCTCCCGGTGGTGGAGCGGACCACGGCCTGCTCCGCCCCCCGGTCGAAGTGCAGGCCGAGCCAGCCGAACAGCTCGGCGAACGACGGCACCGGGTCAGCGGCCAGGTCCTCGTAGCGGACGACGCGCACGTTCTGGTGGCGGCGCTCGTGCTCGGCGGCGATCAGGTACAGCATCCGCCACAGGGTCCCGACCCGCCCAGGCAGGTCCTCGGGGTCGGCCGCGACCGCCTCGAGCTCGGCCCGGTAGGGGGCCAGCCAGTCCCGCACCAGGTCCGGCTGGCCCAGCAGCTCGTCCAGGTCGGTCGTCCAGCCGAGCCGCCTCCAGCTCGCCACCATGGCCGCCGGGTCGCGCACGACCACGACCACCCGGCAGCCGAAGCGGTCGGCGAGCCAGCCGGCGGAGAGCAGCGCGTACGGGTCGTCGACCAGGGCCCGGCGGCCGAGCAGCCGCCCGGCCAGGAAGCTGCCCGCGTACCTGGCCATCCTGGCCAGGTCGTAGGCCGACCGGATGTGCCGGAGCTCGGCGACCACCCGGTAGCGCAGCCCCAGGGTGTCGGCGAAGGGGACCAGCCAGCCGTCCTCGTTGTGCGCGCCGATGTACTGGTAGTGCCGCTCCACCGGGACCGGAGCGTCCAGCACCCCAGGGGACCGGCCCGGCGGGTGGTCGGGATTGAGCGGCTCGTTGATGTAGGTGAGCTCGCCGCTCGCCTGCAGCAGCTTGCCGACCCAGCTGGTGCCCGACCGGGCCATCCCCGTGACGACGACCGGCGCCGACCCGGCCAAGACCGCCGGGATGGCCATGGCCGCTGAACTGGATGTGGTCACACTCCGACAGTACGTCGGTGGAAACCCCCTGACTTCCGGCACGTACTCCAGCTCGGATACGGAGTTTTGCGTATCCGGTTACAGCACCGGATCCCGATGTGGCGGGCGCCCTCGGCGGCGAGCGTCGGCGGGACCGGGACCCGTCGACCATGGATCAGGTGCCTCGGGGGAGCCGGTCAGCCGCCGCTGCGGGGGCTGGTGTCGACCAGCTCGACCGGGTTGACGAGCTGGCCCAGGCCGGTGACGGTGATGGCCACCTGGTCGCCGGGGCGCAGGGTGAGCTCGGGCGGGGGGACGATCGAGGTCCCGGTGAGGAGGACGGCGCCCAAGGGCAGGTCCTGGCCGCGCCAGAGCCAGTCGACCAGCTCGGGCAGGCGGCGCTTCATGTCCGCGACCGCGCAGCGGTCGGCGAACAGCTCGGCCCCGTCGCGCTCGATCGACAGGGCGATCTCCATGCCGGCCGGGTCGGGGGCCTCGGCCGCCGGGACCAGGCAGGGGCCGAGGGCGCAGCTGCCCCGGTACAGCTTGGCCTGGGGGAGGTACAGGGGATTCTCACCCTCGATGGAGCGCGACGACACGTCGTCGCCGATGGTGTAGGCGACGATCTGGCCGCGCCGGTCGGCGACCACGCCCAGCTCGGGCTCGGGCACGTCCCAGTCGGAGTCGGCCCGCACCCCGATCGGCTGGCCCGGGCCCCTGGCCGTGCCCGGGAGGGCCTTGAGGAACAGCTCGGGCCGGTCGGCCAGGTAGACCTTGTCGTAGGCGTCGAGGCCCCTGGACTCCTCCAGGCGGGCGTCGCGGCTGCGCCGGAAGGTCACCCCGGCCGCCCAGACCGGCTGGCCGCCGACCGGGGCCAGCAGCGGGGCGCCGTCGGGGACGGGCCCGGCCGCCGGGGCCTCGGCCAGCGCCTCCAGGGCCCCGGGGTCCCCGCCGAGGACGCCGTCGATGGTCGCCGAGGCGTCCAGGAGCTCGGCCGGGCCGGCGCCGGCCGGTCCCCGGGCCAGCCGGGGCCGCCCCTCGACCAGCAGCTGCCAGATGGCCACGGCTCAGCCCTCCTGGGGGAGGATGGTGATGGTCCGGGTCGAGGTGTAGAACTCCCGGGCCGCCTTGCCCTGCTCGCGGGGGCCGAAGCTGGACTCCTTCTCACCCCCGAACGGGGCCAGGTAGTCGACACCCGAGGTCGGGGCATTGACCCGGATCATGCCGGTGTCGAGCCGGGCCGCCAGCCGCAGGGCCCGGTCCAGGTCGCGGGTGAACACCGAGCCGACCAGCCCGTAGCGGACCCCGTTGGCCACCCGCACCGCCTCCTCCTCGTCGGCCACGGGCAGCACGACCGCGATCGGGCCGAACACCTCCTCCTGGGCCAGCCGGGCGTCGGGGGAGAGGCCGTCGACCAGGGTCGGGGCCACGAACCAGCCAGCCTCCCCGCCGGCCTTGCCCCCGGTGAGCAGGCGCCCGCCGCCCGCGGCGGCCTCGGTGGCCGCCTCGACCACCTTGGTCCGGGCCGGCTCGGTGATGACCGGCCCGACCACCGTCGACTCCTCGGCCGGGTCGCCCACGGCCAGGCCCTGGACGGCCGCGACCAGCGCCTCGGTGAACGGGCCGGGGTCGCCGACGACGACGGCCCGGCTGGTGGCGGTGCACTTCTGGCCGGCGTAGCCCATGGCCGCCCCGGCGACGACCGTGGCCGCCCGCTCGGGGTCGGCGTCCGGGAGCACGATCGAGGCGTTCAGCCCGCCCATCTCGGCCTGGCTGGGGATGCCCCGCTCGGTCGCGGCCACCGCGACCTGCCGGCCCACCGCCACCGAGCCGGTGAACGACAGGCAGCCGACCTCCTCCAGCATCGCCTTGCCGGTCCCGGCCCCCCCGGGCACGACCTGGAACAGGCCGTCGGGCAGGGCCGGCGCCAGCAGCTCGGCCAGGCGCAGGGCGACCCCGGTCGCCTCGGGCGACGGCTTGAGCAGGACGGCGTTGCCGAAGGCGAGCGCCGGGGCGGCCTTCCACATCGGGATGGCGACCGGAAAGTTCCAGGGGGTGATCAGCCCGGCCACCCCCCGGGGCCGCCGGCGGGACAGCAGCAACGCCGCCGGGCTCGGGCCGGGGTAGGTCTCGCCGTCGGGGTCGAGGGCCTGCTGGGCGTAGTAGCG
>DATABK010000499.1:0-1793 GCA_036259695.1 Actinomycetes bacterium
AGGTCATCGAGGGGCGTGGCGGGACGGGAGGGGGCGGGCGTGCTCGGCGGGGTGGGGGTGCGGTCGGCGACCACCGGGTGGGGCTGGGTGGTGGCGTAGCCGGCGCGGCGGCGGTCGTTGGCCTCCATCTGGCGGTAGATCTCCAGCTGGACGGCCTCGGGGTCGCGGATGTCGGAGAAGCGGGACTGGCCGTGCTCCCCGGCCGACTCGAGCAGGAGGTCGCCGGCGCCGATCAGCCGCTCGAACAGCGACTGGGAGAAGGTGACGTCGTTGATCCGCTCCAGGGGGATCTCGCGGCCGAACTTGGCGACCACGCCGGAGCGGAAGATCAGCCGCTCGGTGGTGAGCACGAAGTGGGTGGTGGCCCAGCGCAGGACCCGCCCGACCACGGTGGCCAGCAGCACCACCAGGCCGAGGATGCCCACGGCCATCCGGGCCGGCTGCTGCAGGTCGCCGGCCGGCATGACCACCCAGGCGGCCCCCACGGCGACCACCACCACGACCGTGAGCAGCACGGGCACGACCAGGGTCAGCCAGTGCGGCCGCAGGTCGTAGATCAGCTCCTCGTCCTCGGACAGCAACCGCTCCGGGAACGCCAACCTTCCCTCCTCTGAGGCCGCACCGTTGTCCATTCGCAACCAGCGTCCTGGATGGTAGACGTCGCCGGGCCGCCGTGGCCCGGTTCGGCGCTGGGGGGCCAGAACGATGCGACGCCTGCTGGCGGGTCTGGCGAGCTTTGGGCTGCTCTGCGCCCTGGCCGGCTGCGCCGACCCGGCCAGCCGCGGCCTGGCCACCGGCGAGGCGGCCGCGACCACCGCCACCGCGGCCCCCCGCCCCCAGGCGGCCCCGGTCAAGCAGCGCGACAGCCACCTCAGCGGCCGCCACATCAACCTGGCCGTGTACTACCTGCGGACCTTCAAGCGGCGGCGCTACCTGGCCCCCGAGTGGCATCCGGTCCCCTACACCCGGGCGGTGGCCGCGGCCGCCGTCACCGAGCTGCTCGCCGGCGAACCCTACTGCCCCGGCTCGCGCCGGCCCTTCCCGGCCGGGGCCGCCCTGGCCGGCCTCCAGATCGACAACGGGACGGCCACCGTCGAGCTGACCGGCACCGGGCTGGCCGCCCGGCCGGCCCGGGCCCGGCGCTGGCCGGTCCAGGCCCTGGTCCACACCCTGACCCAGTTCCCGACGGTCCGGCGGGTGGTGATCCGGGACGGCGGCCGGGCCGTCGCCGAGCCGCTGACCCGCGACCGGTCGCTGCGACTGGCCCCGATCGCCCTGGCCGAGCCGGCCCCCGGGGCCCTGGTCAAGGGGGACCGGCTGGTGGTCAAGGGCGAGGCCAGCGTGTACGAGGGCACGGTCAGCCTGCGCCTGCGCGACGACCACGGGGAGGTGATGGCCCAGGGCCACGCCACCGCGGCCGAGGGCGCCCCCGGCCGGGGGCCGTTCTCGGGCATGCTCACCTTCACCCCGCCGGCCGCCCCCCACTCCTGGACCGTGGAGGCCTTCGAGGTCTCGGCCGAGGACGGCGCCATCGTCTACTCGGTCGAGCTGCCGGTGTGGGTGGGCCGCTAGACGCCCCGTAGGTGGTGGACGTCGCCCGCCAGCACCTCGACCCGGGCCCCGGAGGCGGTCCGGACGACCAGGGCACCGGCCAGGGTCAGGTCGACGGCGGTGCCGACCACCGGGTCGGCGCCGACGCGGTCGGCCCGGACCTGGCGGCCGATGGTGGCCAGGCGCTGGCGGTAGGCGGCCAGCACCGGCCCGGGCCGGCCGGCGCACACCTCGGCGTAGCC
>DATABK010000500.1:0-2283 GCA_036259695.1 Actinomycetes bacterium
CCCCTCGCCCAGCCACGCCTCGAGCCGGGCCAGGGGCACGCCGGCCGCGATGGAGAGCACCCGGGGCACCCCGGAAGAGGCCAGGGCCCGGCAGGCCGCCTCCACGCCACCCGGCTTCACCCCCACGACCGCCCCCCCGGGCCCGGTGGCGATCTCGCCCGCGACCGTCAGGCCGGGATGGGCGGCGGCGAGGGCCGTCCGCCGCTCGGCGACCGGCTCCACCACCACCAGCTCCTCCGCCTTGGCCCAGCCGGCCGACAGCAGACCGCCGATCAGGGCGGCGCCCATGCGGCCGCCACCGACCACGGCCAGCCGGGTGGCGGTCATCGCCGCAGGTTACGGCAGGTAGCGGGTGGGGTCCTGCGCGCTGCCGTTGACGCGGGTTTCGAAGTGCAGGTGGGAGCCGGTGGAGTTGCCGGTGGAGCCCATGTCGCCGACGAGGTCGCCGGCGTCGACCCGCTGGCCCTCGCTCGCCCGCAGCCGGGTCATGTGGCCGTACAGGGTGGAGAAGCCCCCACCGTGGTCGATGACGATGCAGTTGCCGTAGCCGCCGTTCCACCCCGCCAGGATGACCGTGCCGGCCTTGGCCGCCCGGATGGGCGTGCCCGTCCCGTTGGCGATGTCGATGCCGGCGTGCAGGGAGCCCCACCGGAACCCGAAGCCCGAGGTGACCGAGCCGTTGGTCGGCCACGACAGGCCCGATCCGGAGACCCGGGCCGGTGCCGCGTTGCCACCTCCGGATCCGCTGCCGGCCCGCGAGTCGCTGGCCTCGACCGGCAGCTGCCGGGCCCGGATGAGGGCGGAGAGGGTGGCTTCCTCCCGGGCCAGGGCCGCCACCTCCGAGGTGACCTGCTCGATCCGGGCGTCGAGGGCGTCCTTGAGCCGGACCTGGTCGTTGCGGACCTTCTCCAGCCCGGCCAGCTTCTCGGCCGCCGCCTTTCGGCGCTCGGCGGCGACGTCGCGCGCCTCGGCCAGGTTCTCCCGCTCGAACTGCTCGTCCTGGCGGGTGGCCCGCATCTGGTCGACGATGTCGCGGTCGCTGGACACCACGTGGGCGAGCAGCGCCTGGCGCCGGCTGGCCTCGCCCAGGTCCTTGGAGCGGACGATCTCCAGGAGGGTGTCGCCGCCGGGATGGACGTAGGCCCGCACCGCGGCCTCGGCCGCCTGGGCCCGGAGCTCGGCCATGCGGGCCTCGGTGTTGGCCAGGCGGGCCTGGGCGGTGCCCAGGTTGTGCTCGGCGGCCCGCAGGGCCTGCTGAGCGGCGTCGGTGGTGGCGGCCTGGATGGCGACCCCGGCGTCGAGCGCCTTGACCGCCGACTCCAGCTCGTCGTCGTTGGCCCGGTGGGTGTCGAGCTGGGCTGCCGCCTCGGCCTTCTTGGCCTGGGCCGTCGCCCGCTTCTCCTCCGATGAGGGGTCGGCAAACGCCGGTGTGGCCAAGGCCATCACCAGCACTACGGCGGCCGCGCGGGCTGAAATCCTCAGGTTTGCCATGAACTCCAGCGTTTGCAGCCTCCCGCCGGGGCTGCCGGGTGGCCGAAGGCTAACGATGACCGCTACGTGATGCAAGCGTCGCAGGGGTGCCGACGAGGACGCGAAGGGGCCCGAGGAACCTCTTGGTCATCCCCACTTCCCCGAAGGGATGACCGGTCCGCCCCTCGGGCCCGGGTCAGAGCGTAGTCGGTCGCCGCCCGGGAAGCAAGGAGAAGACATGAGATGCATTGGGGCGCGTCGAACTCGCCCAACTTGGGGGCCACGCCGCCGGAGCGACCAGCGTAGCGCCCGTCGCCCGCTCAGCGGACGTTCAGCTGCACTCCACCAGGCTGCGGGCGGTGAGGTCGGCGTAGAGCCGGCGGAGGCGGGCCGCGGTGATCGACCACCGGTACCGGCGGGCGCGGAGGGCGGCCTCCACGCTCATGGTGACGGCCATGGCCGGGTCGTCGAGCAGCCTGGTCACGTAGGCCGCGTAAGCCTCGGGGTCGCGGCCCTCGACCAGGTAGCCGCTGACACCGTGGGCCACCAGGGTCCGCAGCCCGCCGACCGCGGCGGCCACCACCGGGGTGCCGCACGCCGCCGCCTCGAGGGCCACCAGGCCGAAGGACTCCGACCGGCTGGGCACCAGGCAGACGTCGGCGGCCCGGTAGAAGGCGGACAGACGGTCGTGGGGCCGAGGCGGGAGGAACCGGACCCGACTGCCCAGCCGGAGGTCGGCGACCAGGTCGTGGAGGCGCTCCAGCTCGGCCTCGCCTTGGGGACCGCTCGGTCCGCCCACCAGGAGCAGAGTCG
>DATABK010000501.1:0-4616 GCA_036259695.1 Actinomycetes bacterium
CGGACCTCGACCTCGGCGCGGGGACGGTCCACGACGTGGATCGGGTAGCGGTTGTGGGCCACGTTGGCGCCGCGGCTGCGCAGTCGCAGCACCAGGTCATGGTTGCCGGGCACGTCCGGGGCGGTCAGCTCCACGGTGGCGTGCCGGGTGGCGCGGTGGGCGGGAAGGTCGCCGAGGGCGAGGGTGGCGGAGGAGGCGTCCCCGATGACCGCCTCCACCTCCACCGCGGCCAGCATGGGTCCGTCGTTGGCCACGTGCAGCGGCGCCGAGAACGGCGCCCCGGCGACCAGCACCAGGCTCGGCAGCTGCAGCATGGGGAGGACGGGCTGGTTGAGCCGGGCGACCTCGGCCACGGCGAGCGGCTTGGGCGTCCGCAGCAGGTCGAGCAGGCCGTTGAGCTCGTGCGGGACGTCGGTCAGCTCAGTGAGGCAGTACCCGCCGATGTGGTCGTGACGACGGAACACCTCGCCCTGGAGGCGGTCGGAGAGCCCTTGGTGGCGCTGGGTCTCGCGGATGAACCCGGCGAGGGTCCCCGGCCACACGGTGGTGGCCAGGCCGGCCGCATACAGCTCGCGGGGGTCCCAGAACGGCTGCTCGGCCCGGGTCGGCATGGCCGGCAGCCCCCAGTCGCCGAACTCGGTGATGAACAGGGGGCGGCCGATCCCCGCCCAGCGGGTCGCCTTGGCGTCGATCTCGTCGAGGTAGTCGGCGTGCAGCCGACCGTACCAGTGGCCGGTGAGCAGAGGTGTGGTGAAGACCCGGTCGGGGTCGGGCTCGTCCCAGTCGTTCTCGATCACCGGCCGGGTCGGGTCCTCCTCCTGCACGGCGCCGGCCACGGCGCGGGCGAACGCCTCGTAACCCGGCCAGGCCCGCGCCTCCCGGCGGTCCAGGCAGAGCTCGTTCATGGCCGACCACAGGATCACGCTGGGATGGTTCCGGTCGCGCCGGACCTGTTCGCGGGCGGCGCGCACGCAGCGCCGGGTCAGCAGGGTGCGGTCGCCCATCTCCTCGTGGGCGATCGGCTCGGCCACCGGGATGTCGCAGTGCAGCAGCATCCCCAGCTCGTCGCAGATGTCGAGATAGGCGGGGTCGAACGCCTTGATGTGCAGCCGCAGGGTGTTGAAGCCCATGGCCTTGGCGGCCAGGACCTCCTCGCGGATGGCGTCGCGGCCGCCCTCGGCGTACAGCTCCCCGGCCCGGAAGCCCTGGACCAGGGCGCTGCGCATCCGGTACGGCTGGCCGTCGATCAGGAGGCGCGTGCCGTCGACCTGGATCCTGCGCAGCCCGTAGCGGACCTCGGTGGTGTCGCTCGGCCGGCCGTCGACGACCACGTCGACCAGGGCCTCGTGGAGCACCGGCCGCTCAGGGGTCCAGTGTGCCGCGACCGTCCGGCCGAGCCCGACCTCGACCCTGCGGGTGCCGTCGGCGGGCAGCTCGACGGGCAGCTCGCGGATGCGGCCGACGGTGCGGACGTTGAGCCGGGCCTGAACCATGCCGCGCGCGCGGTTGTCCAGCTCGACCACGACGACGAGGTCGTCGGGGTCGCTGTTGACGAAGACGTCACGTACCCGGACGGGGCCGTGCCGACGCAGGGTCACACCCTGCCAGATACCGCCGTAGGTCATGTACAGGCTCGGCCGGCTCGGGAACGCGTTGTTGGCCCAGCCCTGCTTGCCGTGGGCCATCCGCAGGTGCTCCTGGGATGTCACAGGGGGGTCGTCGACCCGGACGCAGATCGTGTTCAGGCCCGGGTGGAGCGCCGCCGACGGGTCCAGCTCGAAGGGCGTGAAGGGGGCGTCGTGGTGGCCCAGATGGCGGCCGTTCAGGAACACGTCGGCGAGATCCATGACCGCCCCGAACCGGAGGGTCCACCACCCGTCGCTCTCATCGAGCCGGAAACGGCGGCGGTACCAGGCGACGCCGTTCAGGTCGAGGTGTCCCTGCGCCTCCCACAGCCCGGGCACCTGGATCGGCTGCGGCCGCTCGCGGTCGAGCTCCTCCAGCTCGTGGTCGCCGGGGAAGAACTCCCAGGCGCCGTCCAAGGTTGCGCACCCCCGGTGGTCGAACCCGAGGCTCGGAGCGGCTGCCGTTTCGGCGATCGTCAGGTCGCCGTCACCCCCTCACCATCCGTCCCTTCCGTCCCCTAGCGCCGGTCATCGTACCGGTCCGGCACGCCGTGCAGGGCGCCGAGCGGTCGCATGGCCGGGGAACGTCGAATCCGAGGTTCGAGCCAGTTTGCGGGCTCGGGGGCGGGCAACCCGTGGAGTGGCCGGGCGCCGGCCGGAACCGCAGCTGGGAGCGACGACATGGCCACCGAATCCCCCGAGCAGGCCGAGGATCGGCATGCCATGACCGGCCCGCCCGGCGACGTGGAGGACGAGACCGGCGAGGCCGGCTGCCTGCCGTTCGAGCTGTACGCGCCCGGGTGGCGGACCGGCTGGGGGCGGGCGGTCCGCGACGCCGGCCCGCGGTAGCGGACTCGGTAACGAATCGCCCTCGAACCCTCAACGATCCCCGTCGGTGCTTGTCCAAACGCACCCGCTCCGGTAGGAAGACAGCACGCTCGGGGTCGGCTCGCTTCAGGTTGGGGGACGGTGAGCCGAGGGATCTGTCCGAGTGTGTCGGTTAGCTCGCCGCGCCGCCCGGGGACAATCCGCATGGGCGACGGTGGCGACGCTCGAGGAGGAACGAGGTAGATGAAGCTACCGGGGATTCGGCTGCCGAGCTGGAAGCTTCCGGCCGGGCTGTCCGGCTGGCAGCGCGTCGCCGTGGTCGTCGGCCTCGCCGTGGCGCTGCTGGCGGCCATGAGCGTCGCCGCCACCGCCCGGGTCCAGGCCTCGTCGGGCCGGATCCTGGCCGGGGTGACCGTCGGCGGGGTCGACGTCGGTGGCCTGACCCGCGACGAGGCGGTGGCCGCGGTCGAGGCGACCACCGAGCCGAAGCTGCGCCGGGGCGTGTTCGTCGTCGGCGGCGGCAAGCGCTGGCCCGTCACCCCGGCCGGCCTGGGGCACGGCGCCGGGGTCGAGCAGGCGGTCGACCGGGCCCTCGGCGGCCCCGAGCTCTCCTGGTACGAGGACATCTGGCACCGGCTCACCAACAAGCCGGTGGCCCACTCGGTCGATGTCGCCCTGGCCACCAACGACGCCAAGGTGGCAGGGTTCGTGCGCGCCCTCGCCCCCAAGCTGGCGGTGGCGCCCACCGACGCCGCCATCAGGCTGGTCGACGGCAAGGTCGTGAAGCAGCGGGCCAAGGACGGCCGGGCCCTGGACGTGGAGGCCAGCACCCGCGCCCTGGCCAAGGCCCTGCGCGGCAACGCCCGCAAGGTCAAGCTGGTCACCAGGGCGGTGGAGCCCAAGGTCACCGAGGACAAGCTGGGCAAGACCATCGAGGTCAACCTGTCCACCAACCGCCTGACCTTCTACGACGGTCTCAAGGTGCGCAAGGTCTATCCGGTGGCGACCGGCCAGCCGAGCTTCCCGACCCCGCAGGGGACCTGGGAGGTCGTCCACAAGCGGGTGAACCCGACCTGGACCAACCCGGCCCCTGACGGCTGGGGGGCCGACATGCCGGCGTCGATCCCGCCCGGCCCCGGCAACCCGCTGGGCACCAGGGCGATGTCGCTCAACGCCTCCGGGATCCTGATCCACGGGACCTACGCCAGCGGGTCGATCGGCCGCTACGCCTCCCACGGCTGCATCCGCATGCTGCTGTCGGACGTCGAGGCCCTCTACCCGCAGGTGCCGATGGGCACCCCGGTGCTCATCCACCGCTAGGGATCACGGCCGGGTGAGGTACCGCTCGGGGACGGCGATCACCGCGCCGACGTCGGTCCAGCCGCCCTCCAGGTCGAACAGGTAGGCGGGGAGCAGGTAGGCCACGTCCGGCCTGCCGCCGCCCTCGGCCACCGCCGGGGCCAGCTGGAGGCCGAGGCGGACCCCGGTCACGGTGGCGACCCGGGCCGGGAGGGGCTTGACGGTGCAGGGGCGTCCGCCGCCCGGGGGGCAGGGGTCGAGCTCGACGCCCGGCGTCTCGGCCGTCAGCGGCGCCCGCGGCGCCGGGGCCTTCTTGAGCCGCTCGAAGCCTTCCTGGACGCCGATCAGCGGGTAGGTGTCGGCCGGCTCGGGGGTGGCCAGGTACCCGGAGGCGTACCGGACGACCCCGCTGGCGTCGACGGCCACCGTCCAGGCGAACCCGGAGGTGGGCGCGCCCCCCACCGCCGGGGCGATGGTCACGGTGCGGGTGGCGTAGCCGTCGGTGACCCGCACCTTGGCTCCCTCCAGGTCGAGCCCGGCCTGGGCGGCCAGGTCGCGGGCGACCCGCGCGGCCCGGGCCCGGCTGGGCAGGTCGGGCGGCCGGGACGGCCGGGCCGGGGCCACTGGCCGGCTGGAGACGGGGGCGTCGGGGTGGAGGCAGCGGATGCCGACCCCGGGCCGGGAGGGGCCGCCCGGGCGGGGGATGCAGGCGGCCAGGCCGGTCCCGTAGTTCCAGGGCACGCCGGCCTGCCGGTGCGCCACCAGGGCCCGGCGGCCGTCCCGGACCGTCCAGCCGCCCTGCTCCTGTGCTGGCCGGCCGTTCAGCCCGAGGGCGCGGGTCAGGGCGGCCAGCCGGTCGGCGTC
>DATABK010000502.1:0-4405 GCA_036259695.1 Actinomycetes bacterium
GCTGGGGCCGTCGGCGTCGCCGAGGAAGCGGACGGTGGGGTCGACCGAGGTCTCGTTGTCGCCGGTGTGGTCGGAGCCGGCCAGGCCGCGGCGGGAGAAGATGTCCTCGATCTTGCCGACTCCCAGGGTGCGAACGCCCGCGCCCTGGAGCGCCTCCAGCACCGTCGGGCCGGCGGGCGGGAGGGCGTAGTCGCGGCGCTCCTTGGTTCGGGTGAAGGCGCCGGGGTCGCCGTCGAAGGGGCGGGCGATCACCCGGCCGACGGCGTGCTCGCCCTTGAGCAGGGCCCGGGCCTGCTCGCACCAGGTGTACAGCTGGTCGAGAGGGACGACCCGCTTGTGGGTGGCGATCTGGAACACCGAGTCGGCCGAGGTGTAGACGATCGGCTTGCCGGTCTCCAGGTGCTCGGACCCCAGCTCCTTGATGATCTCGGTGCCGGAGGCGGGCTTGTTGCCGAGCACGCCGCGGCCGATGGCGTCGGCGAAGGCGTCGATCACCTCGGGCGGGAAGCCGTCTGGGTAGGTCGGGAAGGGCTGGTCGAGGACGACGCCCATCATCTCCCAGTGGCCGGTGGTGGTGTCCTTGCCGGCCGACCGCTCGGCCATGCGGCCGACCACGGCGGCGCCCGGGTCCACCGGGTCGACCCCGGCGATCCTGGTCAGCCGCCCGAACCCCCACGACTGGAGGGTTGGCAGGGCCAGCCCGCCGACCGCGGCGGCGGCGTGCCCGACGGTGTCGGCCCCCTGGTCGCCGTAGTCGCCGGCGTCCGGGGCCTCCCCCACCCCGAGCGAGTCGCAGACGATCAGCACGACCTTCCCGGGTCGCGGGAGGGAACCACCGGACCCCGGGGCGCCGCTCGCCTCGCTCTCGGTCACCGCGACCGCCGTTGGCGCTTGCAGGTCATGCAGAGGCGCACGGCCGGGAGCGCCTCGAGGCGCTCGTCGGCGATGGGCTGGCCGCAGCCCTCGCAGATGCCGTAGGTGCCGGCGTCCATGCGCTCCAGGGCCTGCTCGACGTCGCGGAGGGTGTCGCGGAGGCTGCGGACCAGGGTGAGGAGGTTGGCCCGTTCGGCGGCGGCCTGGCCGGCGTCGGCGAAGCCCTCGTCCAGCTCGGGGTCCTCGATGCCCTCGGCGTCGCGGCGGGCCCCGAGGTCGTCGAGCTGACGACGAACCTCGCCGCGCTCGGTCTCGAGCCGTTCCCGCAGCCGGTCAACGGTCTGCTGGTCCATCCCGGTCCTCCGTCGCACATCGTTCCGCCGCGGCCAGCGCTGGCACGACGGTCGACTCTCGAGAGCAGGGGTTGCAGGCTACAGGATCAACGGGCCGCTGGGTGGGGTGCTGGTCGGAGATGTCCTGCTTACTCGCTCGGGGCGGTGTGGCGGGCTCTCGGGTGGGCGCGCAGGTAGACCTCACGCAGGCGGTCCTGGGTGACCCGGGTGTAGACCTGGGTGGTGGCCAGGCTGGCGTGGCCGAGCAGCTCCTGGACGCTGCGGATGTCGGCTCCGCCGGCCAGCAGGTGGGTGGCGAACGAGTGGCGCAGGACGTGGGGGGAGACCTCGGCCTCGAGCCCGGCGTGCCTGGCGTGGCGGCGCAGGATCTTCCAGCAGCCCTGCCGGGTCAGCCGGCTCCCCTGGGCGTTCAGGAACAGGGCCGGTCCCGAGCGCGGCCCGGCCAGCAGCGGGCGGGCCCGGACCAGGTAGCCCTCCAGGGCCCGGCGGGCCGAGCGGCCGATCGGGACCAGGCGCTCCTTGGCTCCCTTGCCGAACGCCCGCACCGTCCCGTCCTCCAGGTCGAGGTCGTCGACGTCCAGGGCGGTGGCCTCGCTGACCCGCAGGCCGGCCGCGTACAGGGTCTCGAGCAGGGCCCGGTCGCGCAGGGCCAGCTGGTCGTGGCCGGCGATCGCCCCCAGCAGCGCCTCCACCTGCTCGACCGAGAGGGCCTTGGGCAGGCTGGCCGGCACCTTGGGGGTGCCGAGGTCGCGGGAGGGGTCGGCGCCGGCCAGCCGCTCCCGGACCAGGAAGCGGTGGAAGCCGCGGACCGCGGCCAGGGTCCGGGCCACGCTGGAGGCCCGGTAGCGGGTGCCGACCGGGGTGCTGCCGGCCCGGAGCGCCCCCAGGAAGGCGACCAGGTCCGGCTCCCCCGCCTGGGCCGGGTCGTCGATCCCGGCCGCGGCCAGCCAGCCGGCGTAGCGGTGCAGGTCGCGGCGGTAGGCGCTGAGGGTGTTGGAGGCCAGGCCCCGCTCCACGGCCAGGTAGTCGAGGTAGCGGCGTACCGCCGCCCCGGCCACCGGCCCCACCGGCGCCGTCGGCACCCCGGCCGGCGCGGCCGCCAGGGCGCCGGGAGGTCCGGGGTTGTCGACAACGTCGGCGGGCATCGCTACCGGCCCTCGCTGGTGGGCATCGCTAGTGGGCCTCGCCGTCGGCCAGGGCGGGGACGACCTCGGGGAGGGGACGCCAGTCGAGGCCGTGGGCCTCGGCGACCTGCTGGTAGGTGAGCTCGCCGCGGTAGACGTTGATGCCCTTGGCCAGGGGCGGGTCGGCCTTGACGGCCTCCTCAAGGCCGGCCGAGGCGATCTCGACCGCGTACGGCAGGGTGACGTTGGTGAGGGCGTAGGTCGAGGTGTGCGGCACCGCCCCCGGCATGTTGCCGACGCAGTAGTGGACCACCCCGTCGACCACGTAGGTCGGGTCGGAGTGGGTGGTGACGTGCGAGGTCTCGAAGCAGCCGCCCTGGTCGATCGAGATGTCGACCAGGACCGCGCCCCGCTTCATCGCCCGGACGTGCTCGGCCGTGACCAGCCGGGGGGCCTTGGCCCCTGGGATCAGCACCGAGCCGATGACCAGGTCGGCGCCCAGGACGAGGTCCTCGATGGTCTGGCGGTTCGACATCAGGGTGACGATGCGGCCCTTGTGGATCTGGTCGACGTAGCGCAGCTTGTCGACGTTCTTGTCGAGCAGGGTGACCTCGGCCTCCATGCCCTGGGCGATCCAGGCGGCGTTCTGGCCGGCCATGCCCCCGCCAAGGACCAGCACCTTGGCCGCGGCCACGCCCGAGACGCCGCCCATCAGGACCCCGCGGCCGCCCGACTCGCGCTCCAGCAGGTGGGCGCCGACCTGGGGGGCCATGCGGCCCGCGACCTCGCTCATGGGGGCGAGCAGGGGGAGCCGGCCGTCCGGGAGCTCGACCGTCTCGTAGGCGACGGCGGTGGTCCCGCTCTTCAGGAGGGCCTCGGTGACCTCGCGGCTGGCGGCCAGGTGCAGGTAGGTGAACAGCAGCTGGTCCTTGCGGAGCCGGTGGAACTCCTCGGGGACGGGCTCCTTCACCTTGAGGATGAGGTCGGCCTCGGCCCAGACCTCGTCGGCCGTCTCCAGCACGGTCGCCCCGGACTTCTCGAACTCCAGGTCGGCGATGGAGCTGCCCAGCCCGGCGCCCTGCTCGACCAGCACCCGGTGGCCGGCGTCGGTCAACTCGCGGACGCCCACCGGCGTGATCGCGACCCGGTACTCGTGGTCCTTGAGCTCCCGCGGGATGCCAACGTCCATGGTCGCCGCCTTTCGCTCGTCCCGGTCCCACCGTCGGGCCCGGGCAGGCCAAGTCTACGAGACAGGCGCCCCCGGGTCAGGAAGCCGGGCGGCCGGCGGCGCGGCGGGCCGGGGCGTCGGGTGGGGGGCGGTCCGCCTGGTCGGGCGCCCAGGTCCCGGCCAGCTTGAGCCCGTAGAGGCCGAGCGCGACCAGCGTCTTGGCGTCCCCGGGCGGGCCGGCCGCCCGCCGCACCGCCTCCTCAAACGGCAGCCGCACCACCTCGATGCCCTGCTCCTCCCAGTCGGCCGCCGCGGCCTCACCCTCCATCGAGGTGACGCCCTCGGCCAGGTACAGGTCCAGCACCTCGTCGCTCCACCCGGGCGTGGTGTAGAAGCTGGCCAGGAAGGTCAGGGTGCCGCCCTCGACCCGCAGCTCCTCGGCCAGCTCGCGCCGGAGCGCGTCCTCGACCGCCTCGCCCTGGACGTCGTACTTGCCGGCGGCGATCTCCAGCACCCTGGCCCCGACGGCGTGGCGCCACTGGTCGACCAGGACGACCAGGCCGTCGTCGTCGACCACCAGGGCGGCCACGGCCCCGTTGTGCTCGACCACCTCGCGGTCGCCGGTCTGGCCCTCGCCGTCGACGATCCGGTCGACCCGGACCGCGACCACCGTGCCCTTGAAGGGGCGCTGGGTGTCGACGATCCGGAACGGCGGCTCGGTCACGAGGCTCAGGGGCGCCCCGGCTCGCGGTTGGGCACCGGCGCGGCCGGGACCGGCGGGTCGTCGTCGTGGCGGACCCGGTCGGCCAGCCCGTCGCTGCGCAGGTCGACGGTGACCGGCGGCTCGATGGGCGCCGTCGGCGGCGCCAGGTCGGCCGCCCGCGCGG
>DATABK010000503.1:0-2591 GCA_036259695.1 Actinomycetes bacterium
CCTCGGGCCGGCCCGAGGCCGCGACCAGCAGCTGGTGCCCGACCCGGCGGCCGGCCACGGCGGCCACCTTGAGGACCTCCTGGGCGAGCTCGGACAGGGCCTCGATGCGGCCGAGGAGCAGGTCGGCCAGGGCGTCGGGCAGGGCGATGTCGGCCCGGATGGCCCCGGCCGCGAACAGCTCCTCGGCGAAGAACGCGTTGCCCTCGGAGCGGGCCAGGATGCGGTCGACCACCGCCGGGGGGACCGGCTGGCCGGCCACGGCCTGGAGGTGCTCGGCCAGCTCGGCCCGGCCGAAGGGGGCGAGCTCGATGCGCTCCAGGTCGGGCAGGCGGACCAGCTCGGCCAGCAGCGGCCGCAGCGGGTGGCGGCGGTTGAGCTCGTCGGAGCGGTAGCTGGCGACCAGGGTGACGCGGCCGCCGCGCAGGGTCCGGATGAGGAAGGCCAGCAGGTCACGGGTGGACTGGTCGGCCCAGTGCAGGTCCTCGATGACCAGCAGCAGCGGGGCCAGCTCGGACAGGCGGGCCAGCAGCGACAGCACCCCGTCGAACAGCTGGACCCGCTCGAACCCGTCCCCGGGCGGCGGCACCGGCCCGTGGTCGGTGGCCGGCTCGGGCAGCAGCCGGCCCAGGCTGGGCACGGCCGCGGCCAGCGGGGCCGCGGCCTCGGACTCGCCCGGGCGGGTGCCGAGGTCGCGGAAGGCGTCGATGAAGGGGACGTACGGGAGGCCGACGTCGCCGGCCTCCATGCAGCCGCCGACCAGGACCCGGACCCCGGCGCCCTCGGCCCGGGCCGCGAGCTCATCGAGCAGGCGGGTCTTGCCGACGCCGGCGTCGCCGGCGATCAGCCCGATCGCCGGGCGCCCGCGCTCGGCCCGGTCGAGCAGCCGGAGCAGGCGGTCGAGCTCCTCGGCCCGGCCGACGAAGCTGGTGGTGGTCGCGGAGGTCACGCCGGAAAGTATGGCCTGCCGGCCGACAGTGGGGAACGCGGGTCCCGGCCGTCCCACCTGAGCACCCGGCCGCCCTGCATCACGAAGGGGACCTCGGCCAGCAGCCCGAGGTCGCCGAGGGGGTCGCCCGGCACGGCGATCACGTCGGCCAGGCGGCCCGGGGCCAGGGCCCCGACCCGGTCCTGCCAGCCGAGGAGCTCGGCCGCGACCACGGTGGCCGACTGGAGCGCGGCCATCGCGGTCATCCCGTACCGGGCCATGTAGGGCAGCTGGCGGGCGTTCCAGCCGTGCGGGTAGACGCCGCTGTCGGTGCCGTAGGCGATCTTCACCCCGGCCTTGACCGCCCGGTCGAAGCCGTCGCGCTGGGCCTGGGTGGTGGCCTCGTTCTTGGCCAGGGTCTCGGCCGGCCAGCCCTGCCGGGCCCCTTCGGTGGCGATGTAGTCGCCGTTGTAGATGTCGGCGACCAGGTAGGTGCCCAGCTCGGCCAGCAGGTCGGCGGTCTCGGTGTCGAGCAGCGAGCCGTGCTCGATCGAGCGGGCCCCGGCCCTGGCGGCGTTGACGATGCCCTGGGTGCCGTGGGCGTGGGCGGCCACATGGGTGCCCTGGGCGGCCGCCTCCTCGACCGCGGCGGCCAGCTCGGCCCGGGACAGCTCGGGGGCGCCGGGCCGGGTCCCGAGGGCGAGCACGGCCCCGGTGGCGATCACCTTGATGAAGTCGGCCCCGCCGTACAGGATCGCCCGCACCCGCCGCCTGACCTCCTCCGGGCCGGCCGCCTCCCCGAAGCGGAGGTCGAGGGGCAGCCCGATGTCGGGGGCCAGGCCGGTGATCGACCCGCCGCCCCCGGGCACGGTCACGTACGCCCCCGCCACCGCCATCCGCGGCCCGGTCACGGTGCCGTCGCGGATGGCGTCCCGCAGGGCCACGTCGACGAACGCCCGGAAGGTGCCGACGTCGCGCACGGTCGTGAAGCCGGCCAGGACCGTGGCCCGGGCGTTGCCGACCCCGCTGAGGGCCTCCTGGGCGGCGCTGCGGTCGACGGCCGGGATCCCCGACCCCTGGAGCTCGCCCACGAGGTGGGTGTGGCAGTCGATCAGCCCTGGGAGCAGCGTGTGCCCGGGCAGGTCGATGGCCTCGGTCCCGTCGGGCGGCGGCTGGCCGATCTCGAGCAGCGCCTCGATCCGCTCGCCCCTGACCAGCACTCCCCGGCCGTCGAGGACCTTGCCGGCCTCGACGTCGACCAGCCGAGCCCCCCGGACCGCCACCAGCCCGCCGTCCCGATCGCCCACGCCCGCGCCTCCTTGTGCTTGCTCTCCTCCTCATGATGACCGATGCCGATGTCCCCGCCGATTTCCCATTGGATCGGACAATCCGTAGAATCCGGCGCCGAGGACAAACCCATGCCATCACGATCCCCACGCCATCTGGCCGAACAACGTCTGCCCTGGCGCCTTCTGCTGGTCGCCTTTGGGCTCACCTTCGCCGTGCTGGCCGCCCTGGTCGCGTCGGCCGCCCTGGTGCCCGAGCAGCCCCTGGTCCCCTCGGCCGTCCCGACCCTCCCGCCCGAGACGACCATCGCCCCGTACCCGACCGACCCGCCGTCGGTGGCGCCCTCCAGCGCCGGCCAGGGGCCGACGTCCTCCTCCTC
>DATABK010000504.1:0-18593 GCA_036259695.1 Actinomycetes bacterium
GCCGTCTCCGGACGGCGCCGTCCCGGCCGGGGCTTCGAACGGTTCTTGCCCAGTCATGTCGGACGCGCTCATGGCTGGCCGCCGATCTCGCCCTGCACAGCGACGTCGGCGAGGTGGTGCTTGCAGGCCCGGTCGGCCTGCTTGAACTCGGGCGTGTCCGGGTCAGACCCGGCGGCCTGCCCGCCGTCCTTCTTGAGGACCAGGCCGTCGCCGGTCGGGTCGGGCATGTTAATGCCCTGCTGGCGCATACACCTGGCGTAGGCCACCATCGCGTCTCTGGCCTTGGGGTCGATCTGCCCCGGACCCTCGCCACCATCGCCCAGGAGGTTGCCGCAGGCCTGCTGGGCCGCCTGCGTCTTCTTGGGGTCGGGGGGACGGTTCCTGCCCCCACCGGGACCGATCTGAATCTGCACGCGACCCTGGGCGTCGACCTTGGGATCGGGCATGTCCACGCCGTGCTGGCGCATGCACCGGGCGAAGTCGAGGGCGGCCTGCTGGGGATCCTTTTTCTGGGAGCCGGCGGCGTTCCCGTTTCCGGTACGGCCGCCAGCGCCGCCCAGGGTGGCGACCTTGCTCCCGTCCGAGGACCCGCCGCAGGCGGCGGCACCCAGCGTGAGCGCCAAGCCCAAGCCGACCACGGCCAGGCGCCGCCGGGGCCGGCGTCCGAGCCGCCAGAGTTCGAGCTGCATGGTGTTCCGCTCCTTCCTGGGAGCGCCCGTCGCTCCCGACCCCCGCAGTCCTACGCGGCCGGGCGTAACACTCACGTCTCGCAGCAGCCTTACGCAGACGTTAGACGGACCTAGGCAGGCTGGCGGCGCCCGGCCGGGCACCAAGGGAGGAGAGAAGGTCGTGCGGGTCCTGCTGGTCGAGGACGAGGAGGTGCTGGCCGCCGCCATCGCCCGCGGCCTGCGGCGCCAAGGGCTGGCCGTGGATGTCAGCTACCAGGGCGGCAACGCGCTGGCCAAGCTGGAGGTCAACCGCTACGACGTGGTGGTCCTCGACCGCGACCTGCCCGGCGTGCCCGGCGACGAGGTCTGCCGCATCCTGGCCGGCCGGGGGTCGCCGCCCCGCATCCTCATGCTGACCGCGCTCGGCTCGGTCGACGACCGCATCGACGGGCTGACCCTCGGTGCCGACGACTACCTTGGCAAGCCGTTCGCGTTCGGCGAGCTGGTGGCCCGCATCCGCGCCCTGGCCCGGCGGAGTCGCGACGCCGTGCCGCCGGTCCTGGAACGCGGCGACGTCCGGCTGGACCCGGCCCGCCGGGAGGCAACCCGGGGCGGCCACTTCCTGCACCTGACCCGCAAGGAGTTCGGCGTGCTCGAGTCGCTGCTGGCCGCCGACGGGGCAGTGGTTAGCGCCGAGGATCTCCTGGAGCGGGTCTGGGACGAGCACGCCGACCCGTTCACCAACACCGTCCGGGTCACGATCATGAACCTGCGCCGCAAGCTCGGCCGCCCACCCCTAATCGAGACCGTCGTCGGCGTCGGGTACCGGCTGTGAGGAAGGCGAGCGTGCGGCTCCGGCTCACGCTGCTGTACGGCGGGCTGTTCCTGCTCGCCGGCGCGGGCCTGCTGGCCGTCAACTATGCCCTGGTCCGCTCCCACTTCACGCTGCCCATCACCGCCAGGATCGAGGCCCCGGGGGATGCGGCAGCGGCGCCGGACGTGCTGCGGCCGGCCTCCGGCACTGCGGTCCTAGTCATCGGTCCCGCCCCCGGCGAGGGCGAGGAGGGGCTGGTCGCCCGCGCCCCCTCCCCGGCCGACCTGGAGGTCGTACGGCGAAGGCTCCAAGCCGCCGCCCTGCACCAGCTCCTGGCCCAATCGGGGGTGGCCCTGGCGCTGATGGCGCTGGCTTCGGTCGGGCTCGGCTGGCTGGTCGCCGGCCGGGTCCTCCGCCCGCTGCAGGCGATCACCGCTGCGGCCAGGCGGCTGGAGGGCAACACCCTGCACCAGCGGATCAACCTCCAGGGGCCGGAGGATGAGCTCAAGGAGCTGGCCGACACCCTTGACCACATGCTGGGTCGGCTGGACGCCGCGTTCGAGAGCCAGCGCCGCTTCGTCGCCAACGCCTCCCACGAGCTGCGCACCCCGCTGGCGATCGTCCGCACCGAGGTCGATGTGGCCCTGGCCGACCCGGACACCACCCCGGCCGAGCTGCGGGCCATGGCCGAGCGGGTCGGCGACGCCAGCGCCCGCAGCGAGCGCCTGATCGAGGGCCTGCTGACCCTGGCCCGCAGCGAACGCCAGGTCCGGGTCCGGGAGGCGGTCGACCTGGCCACCGCCGCCGAGGAGGCCCTGGCCGTAGCCGCCCCCGAGGTGGCGCGGCGAGGCCTGCGGGTCAGCTCGGCGCTCGGGGCCAGCCCGGTGACCGGCGATCGGGCGCTGCTCGAGCGCATGGTCGCCAACCTGGTCGAGAACGCCATCAGCCACAACCAGGACGGTGGCTGGCTGCAGATCGACACCGGCCTGGCCGGCGACCGCAGCGTGGTCCGGGTCGCCAACGGCGGCCGCCCCATCCCGCCCGACCAGGTCGCGGACCTGTTCGAGCCGTTCCGTCGGCTAGCCGGCGACCGGACCGGGTCCGACCGCGGCGCCGGCCTCGGCCTGTCCATCGTTCGCGCGGTCGGGGCCGCCCACGACGGCCACGCCCGCGCCCGCGCCCGGCCCGACGGCGGCCTAGAGGTGGCCGTCGATCTTCCTCGCAGCCGGCTCCCCACATTGGGGGTCTCTCCCCTGCAGGACGCGCCGCCGGGGACCGACCCAACGGCGTGCAGTGAGTGATCCGACGGGCAACTGCCCACTCCAATCCCCGAGGCGGCGCCTCTCCTGAGGAAATCACAAACCGTTCCAGTCGACAGGTTCCTTAACCCGACCCAGATCGGAACAAAGGGACGTAGCGATGAGTGAACACGTCGATCAGGTGCAGCGCTCGCCGATAAGCATCCGCGACCTACTGACGGCCACGGCGACCGCCGTCCCGGTGTGGAACTACTACGGCTTGCCGCCAGGTTCTTCCATGACACGTGGGGAGACGTCGCCTTCCCGGTCCTTCCCGTCTCCTACGAGCTCAACGCCTGCTTCATCGTCCTGCTGCCCTTCCTTCCGCGTGGAGGACGGACCACCCTTCGAGCCGCCACCGCCTTGGGGGGCTCATGAGTAGCGCTCCATTGCTGGTCAGTCTGGCGGTCATTCCACCAGGCCCTACTCAACCGAACGAGACGGCACTCAACAGAATCGCTCCCTAACTGACCTGCCGAGACCCGACTGAACCGTAGAGACCAGAAGATCGGCAGTAATCTCCTGAACAGCTGTCGCGAGCGTCGCACAAATGACCCTGGTCTCAACGGGTGGTTGCATCACCTCCGCACTGACGGAGTCGTCGGCGGTGGAGGTGTGGGTGCGGTCCTGGGGACTGTCAGCAGCAGAGCAGGATGAGGTGTGGGCGCGGTGGCGGCGGGGTCAGTCGCTGCGGCTGATCGCTCGCCGGCTGGGCAAGCGGCCGACTCTGAGCACCGGCACAACACGCAGCGTAACGGTCAGCGGCTCTCCTGCGACCATGCAGCAGAAACGCGGCTGCTAAGGAGATTTCATGAAGGTCGGTCTGGCGGTTGTCCGTGTCGTGGTCGGCGGCCGGGTGGTCGCACACGGCGCCCAGCAGTTGGTGGGCCACCACCTGGTGCCTCACGGCAACGCCGGCGATCGAGGCGCTGGAGGTCTGAGGTCGCAATGATGACCACGACAATCGTCTTTCTCGTCCTGTTCTCCAGCCACCTGGTCGGCGACTGGGTGACCCAGAGCGACTGGCAGGCGACCAACAAGACCCGGTCCTGGGCCGCGCTGGCCGCCCACGTGGGTCGCTACCACCTCGTCATGGGGCTGCTCTTGCTGGCTCCCATCCTGCGCGACGGCTGGCCGGTCTGGAAGGCACTGGTCGTCCTGGGCGTATCGGCCGTGACCCACGCTGTCATCGACCGGCGGTGGCCGGTGCGGGCGCTGCTGCGCGCGGTTGGCAGCCAGGGGTTGGCGACGCTTGAGTGGGGCGTCATCGCGGTTGACCAGGCCCTGCACCTGTCCATCCTGGCCATGCTGGCCGTGTGGCTGGGATGAGACCAGAAGTTCACCTACACCCTCGACAGTTCTCTGGATCGGCCTCTCCCGAACCGGCCGTTCGAACCCTAGGCTCCGCCTCGGTCCTCGGCCCGGTGATCGCCACCGAGCCGCCGCTCAGTAGCCGTCCGCGGGCCGGCGACAAGACCGGCCGTGGCCATGCCCATGGCCGTCAGCCCGATCGTCACGCCCCCAACGGCCATCAGCCCGATCGAGACCGCGCCGACGGCCACCAGCCCGACGGCCAGCGCGCCGACCGCGACCAGCCCCAGGGCGACACCGCCGACGCTGAGCAGCCCCGATGGCGACATCACCAACAGCAACCAGTCCGGTCGCGATGTCGCCGAGGGCGATGATCCCGCGCGCACGCCCGAGCCTGTAGCGGCCGTCCGCCTGTCGGCCCCCGATCGAGATGTGACGCCGGCCATCCATCCTCCCGCAGTTTCGGGTCGGATGCCCATCGGGCCACCGACCGCAGGCGATCTCGGTCAGCGCAGAATCAGGTGGGACCGGGCATCAGCCCGAGTTGGGTGCGGAACGTTACCTGGTCGTAGTACAGGCGATGCTTGACGATCCGGCCGCCCTCGACCTCGAAGAAGTCCGCGAAGGAGAACTCGACCTGGCGGCCGGTGGGTGGAAGCTCCCCGCCGGCCCCGACGAGGGGTCCTTGCTGGGTGCCAGTGAAGGTCCCTTCGGCCGCCACCAGGCTCCCAGACTCCACGATGGATGTCAGGCGATGCTGCCCGTCGGGAAAGGCGGTCCGGAAGGCCTGGACGTAGGCCTTGAAGGCATCCAGCCCCTGGATCGTCCCGGCTGCGGGCTCCACCGTGACCACGTCAGGACTGAACAGCGCGTCCTCGGCGGCGACGTCACCAGTTGACAGGTTCCGGTAGTGCCGCTCGATCAGCGAGCGCACGTCCTGCATGTCGGACCTCCTGTTACCGGGTCAGGCCGGCAGGGCGGGGGCGAGGTCGGGCCGCTGGGTGGGCACCGGCTGGTCTTGGTGGGCGGACAGGGGGCTGCCGAGCCGGTCGGCGAGGTGGTCGGCGACTCGCAGGGCGTTGGCGATGATGGTCAGGGTCGGGTTCACCGCCGTGCTGGAGACGAAGAAGCTCGAGTCGACGACGTAGAGGTTGTCGAGTTCGTGCATTCGGCAGTTCAGGTCCAGGGCCGAGGTGGCCGGGTCGGTGCCGAACCGGACGGTGCCGTTCTGGTGGGCCACGCCGGACAGGCCGAGGCGGCCGCCCCAGTAGTGGCGGTTCTCCTGGACCTGGTTGCGGCAGCGCATCACGTCCAGAAGGCCCTTGAACCGGGCGATGAGCCGCTCGTGGGCCTCGACGTTGGTCGTGGTGTAGCGCAGGCTGATGCGGCCGTCGCGGTTGACGAGGACGCGGTTCTCCGGAAGGGGCAGGTCCTCGGTGGTGATCCAGAAGTCGAGAGCGTGGCGGGCCAGCTCGGCCGGGTCCTCGGACTCGGGGGCGTCGAAGCTGACCAGGACGGCGTCGCTCTTGCCGTTCATCTGGATGGCCCCCATCGGATAGGGCCAGTCGCCGTCGCCGAAGTAGAAGTCGTGCACACCCAGGGTCTTCTGGAACTTGGTCAGGTTGGGGGTCTCGGAGAATGCGATCAGGGAGGCGTTGTTGTGCATCATCAGGTGCCGGCCGACCTGGTCGGAGCCGTTGCCGAGGCCGTTGGGGTGGGCGTCGCCGGCCGAGGCCAGCAGCAGCGCCGCCGAGTTGATGGCCCCGCAGGACACGGCTACCACGTCGGCCGAGTACTCCTCGCGCTGTCCGTCGCGGTCGACCACGACCCGGCTGACGGTGCGGCCGTCGGGTGAGGTTTCCAGCCGGGTGACCCGGGCGTTGGTGCGCAGGGTCACGTTGGGATGGCGCAGGGCCGGCTCGACACAGACGATGTGGGTGTCGGCCTTGCCGTTGACCAG
This sequence comes from Actinomycetes bacterium, assembly GCA_036259695.1. GTDB lineage: Bacteria > Actinomycetota > CALGFH01 > CALGFH01 > CALGFH01 > CALGFH01. Next base: position 6,052 of record DATABK010000504.1, read on the forward strand.
GCAAGGGTAGCCGTCGAAGGTGGCACAGCGGATGCACGGCGACCGCCGGAGGGTGGTCTCGTCGGTCTCGTCGCGGAGGATCCCGACCGGCAGCGGGAACGGCGTCAGCCCGGCGGCGGTCAGGTCGGCCTCCAGCTGGGCGATGCGGGGCTCGTGGCTGAGCGGCGGATAGCGGTAGGGCGCATCCGAGGGTGGGTCGGTGGGGTCGACACCGCGTTGGCCGTGGACGTGGTAGAGCTGCTCGGCCGCGGTGTAGTAGGGCTCCAGGTCCGCATAGGAGATGGGCCAGGCCGGCGAGATGCCGTCGATGTGGTGGAGTTCGCCGAAGTCGCGCTCGCGGAACCGGAACAGGATCGCCCCGTAGAACTTGGTGTTGCCGCCGACGTAGTAGTTCTGCTTGGGGCTGAACTCCTTGCCGTTGTCGGCGTTGGTCCACTTGCCGGAGTTGTGGTAACGGCCGTCAAGCCACAGCGCCTGGGGGCTCCAGTTCTGGGGCTCGCGGGGCAGGAAGTCGCCCCGTTCCAGCAGCAGGATCCGCTTGCCGGTGGGGGCCAGGGCGTAGGTCAGGGTGCCGCCGCCGGCGCCCGAGCCGATCACGATAACGTCGTAGTGGTCTGCCATGACCGCTCCTCCTAGACGATGGCCAGTGGGGCCACCCAGGCGCCGGTGGCGCCGCGCAGCTTGGCGTGGGAGATGACCAGGAGGAACTCGGCGATGTGGTCGCGGGCGAGCTCCTCCAGGCGCAGGTTCTCGGCCACCACGATCCCGTGGTGGGTGTTGAGGGTCTGGGGGACGATGAACGGCTCGGCCGGGTCCTCGGGCGGATAGGGGCCGAAGCTCCAGGTGTCGCAGCCGGTGAGGGCGACCCGGTGGGCGGCCAGCCAGTGGCCAAGGGCGGTGCCGGGTCCGGGTTCGCCGGCGGCGTAGGCGGCGTTGTCGACCCCCCACAGCCGCCCCCAGCCGGTGTGGAACAGCACCGCGTCGCCGGGACGTACGGTCAGGCCGGCGGCGGCCAGGGCGGCCTCGGCGTCGGCCGGGGTGACGACGTCGCCGGCGGCCAGCCGGTCGGTGCCGCGGGCCGCGGCCACGTCCAGCAGCAGCCCGCGGGTGACGATCTGGGGCAGGGTGTCGATGCCGAGCCGGCTGGTGCCGTGGTCCTCGACGATGTCGGCCAGCCGGTGGCCGTTGTAGGTGCGGTCCCCGACCTGCAGGTGGTTGAGGCCGTCCAGGTGGGTGCCCATCTGCTGGGTGGCGACCAGCTGCTCGACGATCCAGTTGACGCTGTTGCGGCCCAGCCCCTCGGGGCCGGCGTCGGGTCGGCGCCGGTTGATCTGGTGGTAGTTGGTAGTCAGGTACTGGCGGAAGGTGCGCCCGGGAAAGGCGGGGATGTCCTGGTGCAGGACGTGGGCCAGGTCGTACACGCGGCCGCGGCGCACTAGCCCGACCGCCTGCAGCACCCCCTCCGGGGTGATCTCGTTGAGGGCGCCGGCCTGGTCGTCGGGGCCGTACCGGGACGGCCACCAGCCGTCGGTGGCGGCCGTGGTGTCGGGGAGCCGGGTGTCGGTCATGGCAACGTCACTCCGACGACCAGGTGGTCTCGAACGAGGGGTAGAGGGTGAGCCCACCGTCGATGAACAGCGTCTGGCCGGTGATGTAGGCGGCCTCATCCGAGCAGAGGAAGGCAGTGGCGGCGGCCATCTCCTCGGCGTCGCCGGCGCGGCGCATGGGGATGTGGCTCTCGACCATGGCCCGCTTGGTCGGGTCGTCGATCCAGGAGCGGTTGATGGGCGTGACCGTGGCGCCCGGCCCGATGCCGTTGACCCGGATGCCGCGGGCGGCGAACTCCAGGGCCAGGGTGCGGGTGAGGTTCTGCATACCGCCCTTGGAGACCGAGTAGCCGACGAAGCGGGGCTTGGGGATGAGCTGGTGGACGCTGGAGACGTTGACGATCACCCCGGGGCGCTCGGCGTCCAGGAAGTGGCGAATGGCCTGCTGGGCGCAGAGGAAGGCGCCGCGCAGGTTGACCGCCAGGACCTTGTCGAACGCGTCCGCCGGCAGGTCCTGGCTGTCGGCGGCGATCTGGATGCCGGCGTTGTTGATCAGGTAGTCGAGCCGCCCGTACTCCTCCAGGACCCGGTCGAACATTCGGGCGACGTCCTGCTCGTCGGAGACGTCGGCGCGGACCAGGATCGGCCGGGTGCCGCTCTCCCCCATCTTCTTCATGCAGATGTCGACTCCGTGCTCGATGGCCTCCCTGGTCTCCTCGGCGCCCTGGGCCGGGCCGACGTAGTTGATGGCCACATGCACGCCTTCCTCCCCGAGCCGGATGGCGATGGCCTGGCCGATGCCGGAGCTGCCGCCGGTGACGATGGCGACCTTGTCCCGCAGTCCCTTCATCTCGTCCTCCTCTGATGGGCTCTGGCTGGTGGTGGCTAGGCGTGGCTCGGCTGCCGGGCCGTTGTGGTGGCCTGCTCCCAGGCGCTGCGAACCTCAGGGACGGTGGGGTCGAAGTCGGCCTTGGTCCGGCGGAACAGGTCCTGCAGGTCGGCCCAGAGCTGCTGGGGGGACGGGCGGCCCCAGAACCAGTAGCCGACGTACACCTTGTCGATGACCAGCCCGGGGGCGAGCACCAGGGTGTGGGGGACGGTGGCGTCGTGGTGGGGGTCGGTGTACTCGGCGATGTCGAAGATGCGCTGCACCTCGAGGTCGGTGTCGGCCAGGAAGGTCCAGTAGGCGCCGGTGGCGATGCGCATCTTGTAGGTGTCGTGCAGGTTGTTGGGCAGCACGGTCACCAGCTGGGTGAACGCCACCGCGCACCACTGGTGAAAGGTCACCATCTCCCGCAGGTGCTGGCGTTCCCGTGGACAGTGCTCGCCGCGTCCCAGCATGAGGATCATGGCGTCGGTGCCCTGGAGCTGCGACAGGCGGCGCATCGTCCCCTGGTCGTCGGGGAGCTCGAAGTCGGGCAGCACCGCTCCGGGGGTCAGGCCGTTGCTCATAGGGTCCTCCTTGGACCGAAGCCGGGAATGGCCAGGCGCAGGCGGTAGACGCCGGTCATGGCGGTCACGTAGAGGGTTCGGCCGTCGTGATCACCCCAGGCGAGGTTGTGGGGGCTCTCCGGGAGCCGCAGGGTGCCCAGATGCCGGCCGTCGGCCGACAGCACCCAGATGCCACCGGGGCCGCAGACATAGAGGTTGCCGGCCTGGTCGACCTTGAGCCCGTCGATGGCGTCGGTGCCGTCGGCCCCGGTCATGTCGAACAGGACGGCCCGGTCCGAGACGGCGCCGGAGCGGTCGAGCTCGTAACGCATCACGACCTTGCGCTCCGGGTCCCAGTTGCCGACGTACAGGTAGCGTTCGTCGGGCGAGAAGGCGAGGCCGTTGGGCCCTTCCAGCTCGTCGGTGACCAGGGCCACGACGCCGTCGCGGACCATGAACACGCCGCTGAACGGCAGCTCCTTCTTGGGGTCGGCGAAGCTGCCGGGCAGGCCGAACGGCGGGTCGGTGAAGAACAGCGCGCCGTCCGACCGGTACACCAGGTCGTTGGGGCTGTTGAGGCGCTTGCCGTCGTAGCGGTCGGCCAGGACGGTGACGTTGCCGTGCGGCTCCACCCGCAGCACCCGCCGGTTGCCGTGCTGGCAGATGACCAGCCGCCCGTCCGGGTCGAAGGTGAGGCCGTTGGCGCCGGGCTGGGGGAAGCGGCCGATGTCGGTGCCGCTGTAGCCGCTCTTGGGCCGGAACACGGTCACCGTGCCGGCCGGCACCCAGCGGTAGATGGAATTGGTGTTGGGCGAGCTGAACAGCAGGGCGCCGTCGGGGGTCCACACCGGCCCCTCGGTGAACTCGAAGCCGCCGGCGACCCGTTCCAACCGGACGCCGGCCGGGACGATGCCATCGAGGGCGGGATCGGCCCGGGTGACGTCCAGCCGGGCCGGCTCGGCAGTGGCGGCCCGGTCGGGAGCGTAGAAGTCCAGCGTCGCCGTGCGTAGCCAGATGTAGTTGGCCGGCGACGCCGAGATCGGCCCGTTGATGCCGAACACCGCCAGCTGGAAGCGCTGGCCGGGGCCGGCGTCGCGGGTCAGCACGACCCGGTTGGGGGCGTTGAACCCGCCGACCACCTGGCCGCCGGTCTGGCCCAGGGCGAGCGGCAGGGCGCCGTCGACCCAGACCTCGGCGTAGTCGTCGACCACGACCTCGAAGACGACCGTCGCACCGGTGGGGTCGAAGTTCCCGACCTGCTCGGGGATGGTTACGGCGATGCGGTACCAGTTGAAGCAGACCCGCCCGGCGCCGAGGCGGCGCTGGGTGTGGGCCGGGGAAAGGACCCGCCAGTTCGCGTCGTCGAAGTCCGGGGCCTGGGCGTGCGGGACGACGTCGTAGGTTCGGTTGGGCGGTCCGCTCGGGCCGAGGTCCTCGCCAACCTCGACGAAATCGATCTCGCGGACCTCGGCGTCGCGGTAGCGCCATTGCCCCTGGGCCAGCGCGACGCCCTCGTCGGTCTGGAGATCAATGATGGCGTCGGGGCGGCCTGGCAGGAGCTCCGGCGGCCCCGGCAGTGGTGTGGTTGGCAGCATCGGTGCCTCCTCAGCCGGCGACCTTGGCGACGAAGTACAGGAACGGGTCAGAGACGGCGATGAACTGGTGGGGCACGCCGGCCGGGACCACCAGCACCGACCCCTCGGTGAGCTCGTGACTGGTGCCGCCCTCGACGGCCCTGGCCCGCACCTCGCCGGGACCGACCCGTCGCGGGTCGACCATCTGGCCGCCGGTGACCACGGTGGCGCGTCCCTGGACGACGTGCATGATGTCGACCACGTGCTCGTGGAACTCGACTTCGCCGGGTGCCGTCCGCCGGCCGGCGTCGACCTTGAACCCCGACGTATCGAGCAGCAACCCGCCCGTGTCGAACCTGGCTGCGACCTGGGCGCCGGAGAAGAACCTCGCCTCGGTCCTGCCGTCGTCCGCCGTGACCGCCTGCGCGCCGAGGACGGCCAGCTCCTGGTCCTCGTCGGCCGAGGAGGCGCCGCTCACCCCGACCGCGCCGGCGACCTGGCCGTCGTGCAGGATGGGCATGCCGCCCTGGAGCGGCACCGCCCCCGCGAGGTGGAGGGCGGATGGGCGGCCGTGGGCCGCCTGGTCCTCGAAGTCCTTGCTCGGGCGCCGGTAGATCGCCGCCGTGCGGGCCTTGTCGGTGGTCACGGCCACGCTGGCGACCTGGGCGGCGTCAGGCCGCAGCAGGTACAGCAGGGCCCCGCCGGCGTCGACGACCGACACGACGGGTGCAACACCCCGGGCGGCCGCGGCCGCGCCGACCGTCTCGGCGACCCGCTGGGCGCCCTGGCGGGTGAGGGCGGGGACCTCGACCGTCGACAACTGGGCGGCCGCACCGGCCACCGACACCGACTCATCCTCGTCCGGGGTCTCGCCGCTGGTGCCGATGGCGCCGACCACCTCGCCGTCGACCCGCAGCGGCACCCCGCCGGTCAGGGCGGCCGCGCCATGGAGCGCCAGGGCGCCGAGCCGGCCGCCGCTGACCTGCTCCTCGATCTCGCGGCTGGGCCGGACGAAGATTGCCGCCGTGCGGGCCTTGTCGATGGCCACCTGGTCGCTGGCGGGTTGCGCCCCCTCAGTGCGTCGCAGCTGGAGGAGATGCCCCCAGGCGTCGACGACCGCGATGACGACGCGAAAGCCCTTCTCCCGGGCTACCTGCTCGGCGGCCCGCATGACCGTCTCGATGCTGTCGGTGTCGAGCATGCGCCTGGTGCGCAGGAATCCCATGGTCAGGCCCCTTTCACGTCGAGGACCGCGGCCCACACGGCCATGTCGGTGGTGATGAACAGGACGTTGCCGGCCGGCCCACCAAAGGCGAAGTTGACCGCGCCAGGTAGATGGATCTGGCCGATCGGGTCGCCGGCGGGGTTGAACACCTGGACGCCGCTGAACGCGGAGGCGTACACCCGGCCGGCGTGGTCGACCTTGACCCCGTCCGGGAACCCCGGAGTGGTCACCGCAAGCAGCCGCTCCGCGGCCAGGTGCCGGCCGTCGCGCACGTCGAATGCCTTGATGTGATGAGGACGCCGGGCGTGGTAGCTGCCCGGCGCCTGGTTGGCGCCGCTGTCGGTGATGTAGAGGACGGACTCATCCGGCGAGAAGGCCAGCCCGTTCGGCTTGTCGAGGCCGTCGGCAACCACCGACAGCTGGCCGGACGTCGGCTCGTACCGGTAGACGTAGTCGCCGACCAGCGGCTGGGGCCGGAAGCCCTGCAGGTGACCGTAGCTCGGGTCGGTGAACCAGATCGTCCCGTCGCCCTTGACCACGACGTCGTTGGGCGAGTTGAGCGGCAGTCCGCCCCAGGCGTCCAGGACCGTCTCCATGGCGCCGGTCGCGGGATCCAACCGGGCGATACGGGCCGGCTCGGCGTGGGTGCCCTGCTCGCAGACGACCAGTCGTCCTGCCCCGTCCAGGGTCATCCCGTTGGCCGCCCGGGTGGCCGCCCGGACGGTCGAGATCCGCCCGGGGTCAAGGGGGAACCGCTCCCCGTCCAGGGCCAGACGCTTGATCGCCACCTCGGGAAAGCCCGGCGCCGGGATGCTGCCTGCCCGCGGCAGGGTGGTGAAGTACAAGGCGTCCTCGGCCGGCATGTAGACCGGTCCCTCGTGGGCGTCGGTCTCCACCACCTGCACCAACCGAGGATTCGGCCCCAGGACCGCCCTGAACTCGGCGTCGTACGCCTCGAAGGTGCCCTGCATGCCGGCAGGGAACTGGTCGATCAGGCTGGCGGGCTGCATCTGGCGGCTCCCGGCTGAAGGAGTGTTGGGACGGCCGTGCTGGCTGCTTGGCGGGTAGTCACGGCACATCCCCGCCCCGTTACAGCCGACTCCGCCGGATCCACGCCGCGGCGCCGGCGTAACGCCGCTGCGGTCGGTGGGACTGACCGGTGACGGTCGGGCGCTGGATGGACGCCCGAGGGAGCCGCGCTAGGCGCGCGGCACAGACGAACCGAGGTGCCAGATGCGTTCCCAGCCGTTTGCCGAGACCCGCGAGGCGCTCCACACCCTCGCCGAGCACATCCTGGCTGCCGCCCGCTACCACGCCACGGGCCACATCGGGCTGCAGGTGATCCAAGGCGGCTTCGCCACGCCGCCGTTCGGCGACGACCACCGCACCATCAGCGTGGAAGGCACCGAGGTGGTGGTCCGCGTGAGCGGTCAGGAGCGACGCACGCCGATCACCACGCTGCGCGCGGCCGGCGAGTTCGCCGACGTGGAGCCGGGCGCGCCGTCCAACGTCTACAAGCCGGCCACGGCCTGCGACCTGGACGCTCGCCTGATGGTGGACGCCGATGCAGCCCGGCGTATGGCCGACTGGTACGCCGTTGGCGATGCGGCCCTGCGCCGGCTGACGCTCGAGATCGCCGACGACCAGCCGAGTGATCTGACGCTGTGGCCAGAGCACTTCGACGTGGCCATTCGCGCCGACGAGGTCAACTACGGCGCCTCCCCAGGCGACGCCCGGGTCCCCGAGCCGTATCTGTACGTTGGCCCGACCGGGCTGGAGCTGGCCGCCACGGGCGACAGTTTCTGGAACCAGCCCTTCGGTGCCGCCATCACTTGGGAGGACGTCCGCTCGGTGGAGGACGCCGTGGAATTCTTCCGGCAGGGCCGCCAGCACGCCGCCGGCTGACCGACCGGCCGGCGGCCGTGCTGGCAGGTGCTCCATGAACGACGATCAGCTGCTTGCGCTTGGGGTCCCCCTCGCGGACAAGCTCCTGCGCACCGTGGTGATCTACCTTGGGATCGCGCTCGCGCTGCGGTTGGCCGGCAAGCGCGACCTGGCCCAGCTGAACTCGTTCGACCTGGTCGTGACGCTGCTGCTGGCCAACGTGGTCCAGAACGCGATCATCGGGCCGGACAACAGCCTCATCGGCGGTCTGCTCGGAGTGGCGGTCCTGCTCACCATCAACTCGGCCGTTGTCCGGTTCGTCAGCCGCCACGACTGGGCCGTGCGCATGTTCGAGGGCAGCAACACCACGTTGGTGAAGGACGGCCGCTACATCGAGTCGGCCCTGCGCCGGGAGGGGCTACGCCACTCCAGGCGGGGCGATCATCGTGTGGCTCAAGCCGCAGGCCATGGCCGCCCGACGCGATGACCTCGATGTGGTGCGCCAGCGGATCGACGAGCTCGAGCGTCGACTGTCCGAGAGGCTCGACCTTGTCCTCGCCGACACGGCGAGAGGGGCACTTGACCCGGGTACGAGAAAACCCTGATCGGCGTCGCCCGCACCCCAGGAGCTCGGCTCCTGCTCCTCAACCGCGGCGCCAGGCGCGAAACGCCTCCAACAGCGGCGCCATCGCCTCGGATGACACCGCGTCCTCCGACAGCTGACCACTGAGCCGGATGGTGACACGCAACTGCTCCAGGTAGGCCGTGCAACCGTCGCAGTCGGCGAGATGCTCCTCTAGGCGGACGCGGTCTTTAGGTGTCATGGCGCCTTCGAGGTAGTCGCCGAGGATCTCCACGACCTCCCGGCAGCTGAGCTCCTGCACGCTGGCCCCACTCATGGTTGCTTCCTTCCGGGCCGCGTCAACGCCGGACGAACGTAAACCGCGGATCGGCCTATTGAACTGGCAGTTTGACCTTACCTGTTGACAGTCCTCGGCAGCGTACCCGCGTTACAGCCTGTCGAGATCCTCTGCCGTAACAGATGCGCCGCCCCGCGAGACTGGTTCGGCAACCGTGCGGTGACGGTCCACAAGAGGGGAGGCGCCGTGGAGGCCGAGACATTCGACGTTGTGGTGGTCGGCGCGGGCCCGGCCGGGGAACATGCGGCCGGGCGGCTGGCTGACGCCGGCCTGGCGGTGGCCCTGGTGGAGCGGGAACTGGTCGGCGGGGAATGCTCGTACTGGGGCTGTATTCCCTCCAAGACGCTGATCCGGCCCGGCGACGTCCTCGCCGCCGCCCGGCGGGTGCCGGGCGCCACCCAGGCCGTCACCGGCCACCTCGACGCGGAGGCAGCGTTCGCCCAGCGGGACTACATGACCGCCAGCTGGGATGACCGGGGGCAGCTGCCCTGGCTCGCTGGGAAGGGGATCCAGCTGCACCGCGGCCGTGGCCGCCTGATCGGCGAGCGGGCCGTCGAGGTGGAGACCACCGACGGGACGACCCGCCGGCTCGCCGCCCGCCAGGCAGTGATCTTGGCCACTGGGACCAGCGCCCTGATCCCCCCGATCCCCGGGCTCCGGGAGGTCGGGCTCTGGGACAACCGGACCGCCACCAGCGCCAAGGAGCTGCCGCGGCGGCTGCTGGTCCTGGGCGGCGGGGCCGTTGGGCTGGAGCTGGCCCAGGCGTTCAAGCGGCTCGGCAGCGAGCACGTCGTGGTGCTCGAGGGCGCCGACCGGCTGCTGGCCCGGGAGGAGCCGTTCGCCGGCGAGGAGGTCAGGGCCGCCTTCGAGACCGAGGGCATCGGTGTGGTGACCGGCGCCCACATGACCGCCGCCAGCCGCCAGGGCCGCGACGGCCCGGTGATCGCCACCCTGGAGGACGGCCGGGAGGTCACCGGCGACGAGATCCTGGTGGCCGTCGGCCGGCGACCGGCGACCGGCGACGTTGGCTTGGAGACCGTTGGCCTGGAGCCTGGCCGGCCGGTGGCCGTGGATGACCGGCTGCGGGCGGTCGGGGTGGACGGCGGCTGGCTGTACGCCATCGGCGACTGTAACGGGCTGGCCCCGTTGACCCACATGGGCAAGTACCAGGGGCGGGTGGCCGCCGCCGTGATCTGCGGCCGGGAGGTGACCGACCTGGCCTCGCACCGGGTCGTGCCCCGGGTCACCTTCACCGACCCGCAGGTGTGTGCGGTCGGCCTGACCGAGGCCGAGGCCCGGGCCGCCGGCCTGGACGTCACCGCCGTGACGACCCCGACCGGCGACGTGCCCGGCGCCTACACCCTCGGCGATGGCATCCGGGGCACCAGCCAGCTGGTGATCGACAACTCCCGGCGAATCGTCGTCGGCGCCACCTTCACCGGCCCTGGCCTGCAGGAGCTGCTCCACTCGGCCACGGTGGCCGTCGCCGGTCAGGTCTCCGTCGACCGGCAGTGGCACGCGGTGCCGTCATTACCAACCGTCAGCGAGGTCTGGCTCCATCTGCTAGAGGCCTACGGCCTCTAGCGCCAGCGGAAAGGAACTGCGATGAGCACGCTCCCGATCGGCGACTATGCCCTGCTCTCGGACTGCCGCTCGGCCGCTCTGGTGAGCCGGGGCGGGTCGGTGGACTGGCTCTGCTTCCCGCGCTTTGACGGGCCCAGCATCTTCGCCCGGCTGTTGGATACCGACGCCGGCCACTTCTCCATCCGGCCGGCCGGGGAGGCCGAGGTGTCCCGCGCCTACCTCGATCAGACGATGGCGCTGGAGACCACGTTCCGCACCCCGACCGGGGTGGCGGTGCTGGTGGATGCGCTCGCGATGGGCCGCAATGACCGCGGTCACGACCTGGGCGCCGGCTCACCGGGCGTGCTGCTGCGCCGCCTGACCTGCACCGAAGGGCAGGTTGAGGTGGAGGTGGAGTACGTGCCGCGACCCGAGTACGGCCTGATCCACCCGCTTCTGGAGGTGGTCCCGGGTGGGCTGGCGGCCCGCGGGGGGGCCGACCGGCTGCTGCTCTCGGCACCGGTCGAGCTGGCGGTCGACGGCGCCACCGCCACCGGGCGCTTCAGCCTGCGGGCTGGGGAGTCGGTCGGGTTCTCGCTGCAGCATGGACGGATGTGGGAGCCGCCCCTGAGCGCCTGGGACCAGGAGGAGATCACCAGGCGCCTGGACGACACCCTGGAGGGCTGGCGGTCCTGGTCGGCTATGCACCAGACCTACGAGGGCCCCTGGCGGGAGCTGGTCCACCATTCCGGGCGGGTGCTGCAGGCGCTGACCTTCGAGCCCACCGGGGCGATCGTGGCCGCCCCCACCACCTCCCTGCCGGAGGCGGTCGGGGGTGAGCGCAACTGGGACTACCGCTACACCTGGGTCCGCGACGCCTGCCTGACCATGGATGCCCTGTGGGTCGCCGCCTGCCCGGACGAGGCCAACAAGTTCTTCGCCTTCCTCGCCGGAGCGGCCGCCTCCCAGCTGCACCGCGGGACCGACCTCCAGATCATGTTCGGCATCGGCGGCGAGCGCGACCTGACCGAGCGCGAGCTGCCCCACCTGTCAGGCTGGCGCGACAGCCGGCCGGTGCGGGTCGGCAACGGCGCCTGGAGCCAGCGCCAGCTCGACGTCTACGGGGAGCTCCTGGGGGCCGCCCAGCGGCTGGTCGAGCAATTGGGCGAGCTTGACGAGCCGACCCGCCGGTTCCTGGTGGCGGCGGCCGACACCGCCGCGGTCCGCTGGAAGGAGCGGGACCAGGGGATCTGGGAGATCCGGGGCGAGCCCCACGACTTCCTGTACTCCAAGCTGATGTGCTGGGTCGCCCTGGACCGGGCCATCGCCCTGGCCGAGCCGCTGGGGGCCAAGGACCGGGTCGAGGGCTGGTCGGCGGCCCGGGACGAGATCCGGGCGGCGATCCTGGAGCACGGCTGGAGTGACCGGGCCGGCGCCTTCACCCAGGCGTTCGGGGGCGAGGACCTGGACGCCAGCAACCTGATGCTGGCCATCACCGGGTTCCTGCCCGGCGACGACCCACAGATGAAGGCGACCATCGACGCCACCGCCGAGCGCCTCACCGACGAGCGCGGCCTGGTCTACCGCTACAAGGCCGCCGACGGCCTGGAGGGTGAGGAGGGCACCTTCCTGCTCTGCACCTTCTGGCTGGCCGAGGCCCAAGCCCTGGCCGGTGAGGTCACCCAGGCCAGGGCGACCTTCGAACGGGCCATCGCCTACGTCAACGACGTCGGCCTGCTGGCCGAGGAGGTCGACGTCGGCGGAGGCGAGATGATCGGCAACTACCCCCAGGCGTTCAGCCACATCGGCCTGGTCAACGCCGCCTGGGCCATCGCCCAGGCCGAGGAGAGCCGCCCAGCGGCGGCCGGGGCCGCAAGGGCTGGCAGCTGACCATGTACCCCACCCGCTACCGGATCACCCTGCGGGGCCGGCTGACCGACCGGTTCGCCGCCGCCTTCGACGGCATGGCCCTGGAGCCCGCTCCGGACCTCACCGTGCTCGTCGGCGAGGTCCGGGACCAGGCTCATCTCTTCGGCCTGCTCGACCGGGTGCGCGACTTCGGGCTGGAGTTGGTCGCCGTGGAGCCGGTCGGCGCCGCGGCGGCCGCCGCCAGCTGAATAGGGTCGCCGGCAGGGTGAAAGCAGAGCGGGGCGCGGAGGCGGCTGTTCGTGCCAAGGTCGAGAAGGCGGCCTAGTCCCGGGACGGCAAGGTCCCAGCACCTAGGGAAAGGAAGATCGTCCATGCGAAGGATCCGGCTCGGTGGGGTGGCGGTGGTGGTGGCCTGCCTGGCGCTGGTGGTGGCGGCCTGCGGGGGCGGCGAGGACGCCCTGGAGGGCGGCACCCAGCCCAACCAGCAGGCGAGCGTGACCATCGGCTCGACCAACTTCTCCGAGCAGCT
>DATABK010000505.1:0-3049 GCA_036259695.1 Actinomycetes bacterium
GTACTGCAGCGTCGTCAACGGCAGTTCCGCCTCGTCGAGTTGCACACCGTCCACGCCCGCATCGATCTGGATACGGATGATCGCCTTCAGGTACTCGCGCCAGACCGGGTTATTGCGGTCCATCGTGTAGCAGAAGTGCTCCCGGTCGGGGCACTCCACCCAGTGCGCGTGGCAGGGCACGCCGTAGATGTCGCGGGAGCACCCTTCATCCAGCAGGTCGGTCACCGGCTCGCCGTCGCTGTTGACCAGCCCGCCGGGGAAGTACGTCTCGAACGCGGGCCACAGCTTCGGGTAGCGGTTCTGCGAGAACTCGCGCAGGCCGATCCAGCCGGGCGTGCCGGCGCCGCGCCGCTCGTTCATCGCGAGGATGCGGCTCTCGTCCTCGTTCAGCTCGATCGGAAATTCCCAGCCCTGGACCTCGAAGACGATGCCCATCACCTTGATGCCGTGCTTTTGGCATTCCCGGATGAACTCGGCATCGTTGACGAAGCCGTAGAAGCGAAAGCGGGGGTCGATCTCGCCGAAGGCCTCCTCCTCCAGGTACGGCAGGGCCAGGTTGCCGCCGCCCAGGGCCGCCCAGACGAGCATGGTCGCCCGGTAGTCCTCGAGGTGGTCGATCATCTTGAGGCGCCGCGGCGGGAAGCTGGGGTGGTAGTTGTGCTGCAGCGGGAACCAGGCGTCGAAGTAGGCCCCACGCTCCATCAACGGGTCTCCTCGGTGCTCGGGGGGTTCAGGGGCGGGCGGTGGCCGCCGACGGCACGGCCGCGTCCCGGCTCGGCGGCTCCCTCCAGATGCTCTGGCCGGTCTCGGGGTCGAAGAAGTGCAGGTGGCGGGTGTCGACGGCCACCTCGACGCGGTCGCCCTCGTTGGCCGAGGTGTTGGCGTCGAAGCGGGCGACCATGGTGGTCGTTCCGGCCCGGGCGCCCGCCTCCAGCTCGGCCACGTCCTCGCCGAGGTCGGCGGCCAGCTCCTTGGTGTCCTCGGTGAGGACCGGCGGGGTGTCCACGCTGAAGTGGACCAGCACCTCCGAGCCCATGTCCTCGCGCAGGTCGACGGCGGTCTTGAGGCGGCGGTCCTCCGGGACCCCGGAGCGGAGCCCGGCGTCCTCGAGGTTCTCGGGCCGGATGCCCAGGATGACGCTGCGTCCGGCGTAGCCGCGCAGCGCCGGCCGGTCGGCCAGGGCCTGGCCGTCCACGGCCAGCCGGTTGCCGCCGAAGGAGGCGTACAGCCGGTCGCCGTCGGCGGTGATGGTCGCCTGGACCACGTTCATGGCCGGGGAGCCGATGAACCCGGCGACGAACAGGTTGGCCGGGCGCCGGTAGAGGCTGGCCGGGTGGTCGAGCTGCTGGAGCACGCCCTGGCGGAGGACGGCCACCCGGTCGCCCATGGTCATGGCCTCGACCTGGTCGTGGGTGACGTAGATGGTGGTGACACCCACGTCGCGCTGGAGGCGCTGGATCTCGGTGCGCATCTGCACCCGCAGCTTGGCGTCCAGGTTGGAGAGGGGCTCGTCCATCAGGAACGCCTTGGGCTGGCGGACGATCGCCCGCCCCATGGCCACGCGCTGGCGCTGGCCGCCCGACAGCTGGCCCGGCTTGCGGGTCAGCAGCTCGTACAGGGCCAAGGTGGTGGCCGTCTGCTCGACCCGCTGGGTGATGTCGGGCTTCTTGAAGTGGCGCAGCCGCAGCCCGAAGGCCATGTTCTCGAACACCGACAGGTGCGGGTACAGGGCGTAGTTCTGGAACACCATGGCGATGTCGCGGTCCTTGGGGGCGACCTCGTTGACCACCCGGTCGCCGATGCGGATCTGGCCCTCGGTGATCGGCTCGAGGCCGGCGACCATCCGCAGGGCGGTCGTCTTGCCGCAGCCCGACGGGCCGACCAGGACCATCAGGCTGCCGTCCTCCACCTCAAGCGACAGGTCGTCCACGGCCACCGTGCCGTCGTCGAACACCTTGGAGACGCGGTCGAACACGATCTCGGCCATGCGCTCAGCCCTCCTCGCCGATCCCGAGCGGCCCGCCGGGGAACCGGACCATGGTCACGTCGTGGCGGCCCGTGCCCTCCAGGATCAGCACCAGGGCCCGGGTCGGGGCCTCGGCCAGGGGGGCGCCGTGCCACACGGCCCGGTCCATCACCACCCCCGACCCCGGCGGGACCCGGAACACTCGGAACCGGTCCGGGTCGGGCAGGCGGGCCGGGTCCTCGGGGTGGTCGGCCGGGGCCACGTACACGAGCAGGTCGGCCGAGGTGGCGAACACCGCCTCCTGGGTCCGGAGGTGCCGCTCGGCCCAGTCGAAGGTGCCGTCGGCCGGCCACAGGTCGAGGTAGCCGACGCCGAAGGGCCGGCCGTCGCCGGCCAGGTAGGCGGTCTCGGCCCACCACCGCCAGCCCGGCCCGGCGGCGTCCTCGGGCCGCGCCGGCAGCTCCACCACCCGGCCGTAGGGGGCGAACGCCTCGGCGGTGAGCGGCTCCACCGGCAGCCGGATCACGGGGCCGCCTCCACCAGGCGGGGCCGGCCGGCCAGCCCCGACGGGCGCGGGCTGGCGTTGAGCAGGTTGGCCGGGGTGTTGGCGACCCGCAGGGCCAGGTCGTTGCGGCCGGGCCGCAGCAGCCCGGTGAGCTCGACCAGGTACGGGTCCCAGAGCCGGACCCCGGCCCGCTGGCCGTTCACCTCCACCTCGAGGACGTCGTCGCGCATTGGCACCTCCAGGAGCGGCCGCCGGCCGGCGAGGTCGTCCGGGACCTCGACCGTGGTCCGGTACAGGCCCCGGCCGGAGTAGAACGGGTAGCCCTGCCCGGTCCAGGACGCCGGCTGGGCCGGCCCGTCCGGCGGGGCCGCGATCCGCCAGCCGCCCTCGGCGTCACCGGCCAGGGCGAACGACCCGACCAGCTTGACATGGTCGACCAGGCCGCCGGTGGCCTCGCGCAGGACCAGGCGGATGGCCAGGACGTTGCCGCCCTCCCGGGCCGCCCCGGTGAGGTCGACCTCGCCCATCTGGGCGTCGATGCGGCTGCGGACCGGCGCCCAGGGGACCGCCCGGCCGTT
>DATABK010000506.1:0-5684 GCA_036259695.1 Actinomycetes bacterium
GGCCGCCGCCGGCGGCGGCCGCTGCCGCCCGGTCAGACCAGGGCAATGGACTCGCCCCGGCGCAGGAACCGGCCCTGGCCCCTGGAGCCGACGAAGGACCCCGACTCCACGATCACCGACCCGCGCAGCAGCACGGTCTCAACGGCCCCGCGGATCGTCCAGCCCTCGTAGGGGTTGTAGTCGCTCAGGGTGGCCTGGGTGCTGGCGCTGAGGGTGACCTCCCGCTCGGGGTCGAACACGACCAGGTCGGCGTCCGAGCCGGGGGCGATCTCGCCCTTGCGCGGGTAGCAGCCGAACAGCTTGGCCGGGTTGGTCGCGATCAGCTCCACGAACCGGTTGAGGCCGAAGCGGCCCTCCCGGACCCCGAAGTGGTGCAGCAGGGCGGTCCGCCACTCGATCCCGGGGACGCCGTTGGGGATCTTGGGGAAGTTGCCCCGGCCCATCTCCTTCTGTCCCGCGAACCGGAAGGGGGTGTGGTCGGTCGAGACCACCTGGAGCTCGTCGCCGCGCAGCCCCTTCCACAGCCGTTCCTGGTGGGCCGGGGTGCGCAGCGGCGGGCACATCACGTACTTGGACCCGCCGAAGTCGGGCTCGGCCAGCTTCTCCTCGGTCAGCAGCAGGTAGTGGGGGCAGGTCTCGGCGTACACGGGCAGGCCCCGGTCCCGGGCGGCGGCCACCGCCTCCAGGGCGGGCGCGGCCGACAGGTGGACCACGTAGACCGGGACGCCGGCCAGCTCGGCCAGGGCGATCGCCCGGGCGGTGGCCTCGGCCTCGGTCACCGGGGGCCTGGTCACCGCGTTGTAGATCGGGTCGACCTTGCCGGCGGCCACCGCCTCCCGCTCCAGGGTGTCGATGACCAGGCCGTTCTCGCAGTGCATGAGCACGAAGCCGCCGTTGGCGGCGGTGCGCCGCATGGCCTTGAAGATCACGGCGTCGTCGACCATGCGGGCCCCCGGGTAGGCCATGAACATCTTGAAGCTGGGCGAGCCCTCGCGGATGAGCTCGTCCAGGGCCGGGAAGTAGGCGTCGGGCAGGTCGGTGATGACCTGGTGCAGCCCCCAGTCGACGACCGCCTTCTCCTCGGCCCGCCGGTACCACTCCTGGTGGGAGTGGCGCGGGTCCTGGCCCTTCTCCTGCACCGGGAAGTCGATGATGGTGGTGGTCCCGCCGACGGCCGCGGCCACCGTCCCGGAGTAGAAGTCGTCGGCGGTGATCGTCCCCTTCAGGGGGGCGTCCAGGTGGGTATGGGGGTCGACGCCGCCCGGGAGGACGAGTCGGCCGGTGGCGTCGACCACCCGCTCGGCCTGGACGTCGGGGAAGGACCCGAGGGCGGCGATCCTCTCGCCCTCGATCAGGACGTCGGCCTCGAAGGTCAGGGACGAGGTGACGATCCGCCCGCCCCGGACGATCGTCCTCACGGCTCGGCCACCTTCACTGCCTCCTCGAGGCCGAGCAGCCCGGCCGCCGTGCGCCGGCCGATCGTGGCCAGCTCCTCGGCCGACAGGCCGATCGAGTCGAGCACGGTCACGAAGCGGTCGATCCCACCGGGCACGTGCGGGTAGTCGGACCCGAAGAGCAGCCGCTCGGCCCCGAGGGTGTCGACCGCGCAGCGCAGGGCCGGGGCGTGCATGGTGCAGGTGTCGTAGTAGAGCTCGCGGAGGATCTCCGACGGCGGCCGGCCGATGTGCTCCCGGCACTCGGGGAACTGGCGGTAGTAGTTGTCGTACCGGGGCAGGACGAAGGGGATGGTCCCCCCGAGGTGGGTGAAGATCCAGCGGATGCCGGGGTACCGGTCGAAGGTCCCGGCGTAGGCCAGGCGGCCCACCGCGAACATGGTGTCGGCCATGAACCCCATGGCCAGCGACATCGCGTACTCCCGGAGCCCGTCGGTGCAGCAGGCGACGGTGGGATGGCAGAACACGGTGGCCCGGCGGCGCGACAGCTCCTCCCAGACGGGGGAGAAGCGCTCGTCGTCGAGGTTGACCCGGTCGATGTTGGAGCAGACGACGACCCCGGCCACCTGGGGCAGGGCGAGGGCCCGGTCGAGCTCCTCGAGGGCGGCGTCGACGGCCGGCAGGGGGAGGCTGGCGAACACCTTCAGCCGCCCCTCCGACCCGGCGGCCAGGTCGGAGAACTCGTCGTTGAGGTCGCGGGTGAGCGGGATGCGGAGCGCCTCGGGGAAGCGGAAGACGTTGGGGGCCGAGACCGACAGGACCTGCACCTCGACCCCGGCCTCGTCCATCATCCCGATGCGGTGCTCCAGCGGCGGGAGCGGCTGGGGCACGGCCAGGCCGACCGCGCCGTCCTGGAGGACGATCAGCCGCCCGTCGTCGCGGTAGTAGTGGCTGAAGCCGCTGTCCGGGCGCCGGCAGGCGTCAAGGTAGGCGTCCGGGTAGTGGTGGGAGTGGACGTCGATGAGACCGGGCAGGCTGCTCATCCATGCAGCCCCGCGTCCAGCAGGCCCTTCATCTGGGCGCCGTCGGTCAGGACGTGGGTCCCGGACACGTAGCTGGCCCGGGGCGAGGCCAGGAAGGCGACCACGTTGGCCACCTCCTCGGGCTCGCAGATCCGGCCAAGGGGCAGGGTGCCGAGGACGATCCGGCGGGCCTCGTCCTGGGGGATGTCGCGGTCCATGGCGAACCGCTTCTCCAGCCCGTCCCAGCGGTCGGTGTTCACCGGCCCGGGGTTGACGGTGTTGATCCGGACCCCGTGGCGGCCGTACTGCTCGGCCACGGCGCTGACGAAGTTGATGTCGGCGGCGTTGGCGATCCCGGCGGTCAGCTCCCAGTAGGAGGACTTGAGCCCGTCGTTGCCGACGACCAGCACCACGCTGCCCGACCCGCGCTCGCGCATGTGGGGCAGGATCACGCTGCAGCTGCGGACATAGCCCATGAACTTCAGCCCCAGGCTGCTCATCCAGTCGGCCTCGGTCAGGTCCTCGAGCAGCCCGCCGGGGCTGCTGCCGGCGCAGGTGACCAGGATGTCGACGTGGCCGAGGCCGTCGATGGCCGCCGCCATGGTCCGCTCGACGTCGGCCTGGACGCTCATGTCGCCCTGGAGCGGCAGCACGGTGCGGCCGGTGGCCTCGCTGATCTCCTTGGCCACCAGCTCCAGGCGCTCGCCGTCGCGGGCGGTGATGGCGACGTCGCAGCCCTCCTCGGCCAGGAGCCGGGCCGTCTCCCGGCCGATCCCCTTGCTGCCGCCGGTGACGACCGCCTTCGAACCCGCCAGTCCCAGATCCATCCCCGCTCGTCTCCTTTCCTAGTCGATCACGAAGAGCTCGTCGGTCCCGGTCACGTCGGACAGGACCTGGCACCCGCCGTCGGTCACGGCCACGATGTCCTTCACCTGGAACCCCCATCGCCCCGGCACCAGCAGCACCGGCTCGGTGCCCAGGACCATGCCGGCCTCGAGGCGGGCGTCGCCGTAGCGGCCGATGTAGGGCTCCTCGTGGACGAACAGGCCGATCCCGTGGCCGACGAAGCTCATCGGCTCCCACCCGGCGGCCCGGAACCGGCCGCCGACCTTGCCGTAGATCTCGGCCCCGCTGGCGCCGTCGCGGATGGCGCCGAAGATGAGGTCGCGGCAGGCGGCGATGTTCGACCAGATGGTCACGGCCTCCTCCGGGGCCTCCTGCACGACGGCCGTCCGGCA
The DNA here is from genome assembly GCA_036259695.1 of Actinomycetes bacterium. Classification (GTDB taxonomy): domain Bacteria; phylum Actinomycetota; class CALGFH01; order CALGFH01; family CALGFH01; genus CALGFH01. The sequence goes on from DATABK010000506.1 coordinate 3,655, forward strand.
GATCCCGGTGTGGTAGCCGTCCATCATCCCGAACACTTCGAGCCGGACGATATCGCCGCGGCGCAGCTCGCGGGTGGTCGGCCCGACGTTGGGGTACTGGCTGCGCTCGCCGCTGGCCAGGATGAGCCACTTGAAGTCGTCGGCCCCGAGCCGGAACAGGTTGGTGGTGACGGCGCCGGCCAGGTCCATCTCGGTGTCGCCGGCGTGGACCTGCTCGAAGGCCTCCTTGATGGACCGGTCGGTGATCCGGGCCAGGCGCCGCATCAGCTCGAGCTCCCGCGGGGTCTTGACCAGCCGGAGCCGGTTGAACAGCGGATGGGCGGGCAGCCAGCGCGCCTCCGGGAGCAGCCGGGTCAGCCGGTCCATGTCCCGGGCCGGCAGGTAGTCGGTCTCCAGCCCGACCCGCCCCGCCCCGAGCCCGAGGTCGGTGAGCAGCTCGGCCAGGACGGGCATGGCATCCTCGGCGAACTCCTCCCAGACGCGGACCTCGACCTCCGGGGCCAGGGACCGCACGGTGGCCGCCTCCATGTCGACCGTGTAGAGGGCGACCCGGCCGTCGCGGGTCAGGACCACGGCCGCGTGCCGCCAGCGCAGGACGGGCTGGGAGGGGACGATGAAGCCGGCCAGATAGGCGAAGTTCTCCGGCGACATCGCGACCAGCCCGTCCAGGTCCTCGGCCTCCATGGCCGCGCGGGCCTTGCCGATGACGTCGGCGTTCATCGGCGCACCCGGAAGCGGTCGGGGCTGAACGGGGCCAGGTCGTGCATCGGGTCCTGCCCGGTGACCAGGTCGGCGACCAGGGCCCCGGTGGCCGGGGCCAGGTGCAGCCCCTTCATGGCGTGGCCGGTGGCGAAGACCACGTTCTGGGCCCGGTCCGAGCGGCCGATGACCGGCAGGCCGTCCGGGGTGCAGGGCCGGATGCCCCGCCACACCTCGGTCACCCGCCCCGGGTCGATCCCCCGCAGGGCCCGGACGCCGGCGTTCAGGGTGGCCGCCACCCGGACCTGGTCCAGTCGCATGTCGAGGCCGGTGAGCTGGAGGGTGCCGGCCAGCCGGAGCCGGTCGTCGAACGGCGTGGCGATCACGCGCGCCTCCTGCATGTAGACGGGGATGGCGGGGTCGGTTCCCGCCTGCTCCAGGTCGAGGTGGTAGCCCTTGCCGCCCTCGATCGGCAGGTGCAGCCCCATCCTGCGGCTGAGCTGGGCCGTCCAGACGCCGTTGGCCACCACCACCTCGCCGGGCACGACCTCGCCCTGGGTCGTCTCCAGGGCCTGCACCCGGCCGGCCCGGACCCGCACGTCGAACACCTCGGCCCTGGTCCTGATGACCGCGCCGGCCGCCGTGGCCGCCTCGGTGGCCGCCAGCAGGAACCGCTCGGGCTCGCACTGGGCCTCGTCGGGGTAGAAGACGGCCCCGACCACCCCCTCCGACAGGGCGGGCTCGAGCTTGCGAGCCTCCTCGGGGCCGAGCACCTGGGACTTGATCTGGTGGGCGGACAGGGCCTGGGCCTCGGCCCGCCCGGCGGCGAAGGCCGGCTCGGTCTCGTAGACGTTGATCGCCCCCAGCGACCGCAGGCCGGTGTCGAGGCCGTCGGCGGCCAGCCGCTGGTGGAGCTCGAGGCTGCTGAAGCTGAGCTGGCGGAGCAGCTCGGTCCCGGCCGCGACCTGGCCGGACCGGGCGGCGGCCATGAACCGCAGCAGCCACAGCAGCAGCCCCGGCCGCGGCCGCATGGAGAAGGGGCTGTCGCGCCGCAGCATGTGCCGCAGCCCCTCGCGGACCGCCCCGGGGGTGGGCAGGGGGGTGCTGTGGGCGGGGGAGAGCAGGCCGGCGCTGCCCCCCGAGCAGCCCGAGAGGACATCCCCGGCCCGCTCCAGGACCAGCGGCCGCAGCCCGCGCCGGGTCAGCTCGAGGGCGGCCATGAGCCCGATCGACCCGCCGCCGACGACGGCGACGTCGGGGAACCGCCACGAGCGGCTCACCGGCCGGCCCGCCCGGCGCCGGCCTGGTGGTCGTGGCGGTCGCGGCCCCCG
>DATABK010000507.1:0-1689 GCA_036259695.1 Actinomycetes bacterium
CCCCCCACATGGATCAGGGACTGCCGACTGGTTTCTCACGCCAGCGGAGCGGGGAAATCCGGCAACCGAGATCGACTGGCGGCGAGAAGATGGCCGGGCGTGGACGCAGGGCAACCTGGTCCAGGCGCTGGTGCATGGGGCGACCTACTACCCGCGGCTGCTGGCCGCCCTGCGGGCGCTGCGCCAGGGCGACCTGGTCGGCATCACCGACTGGCGCGGCGACACCGACGAGCTCCTGGAGGGCGAGGGCACCGAGCTCGGCAAGGTCCTGGCCGAGCTGGCCGGCCGGGGCGTGCAGGTCCGGGGGCTGCTGTGGCGCTCCCACCCGGACCTGGCCCACTTCCAGGAGGAGCAGAACCTGCACCTGGGCGAGGTCGTCAACGAGGCCGGCGGCGAGATCCTGCTCGACGAGCGGGTCCGGGGACCGGGCAGCCAGCACCAGAAGCTGGTCCTGATCCGCCACCCCGACCGCGAGGACGACGACATCGCCTTCATGGGCGGGATCGACCTGTGCCACGGGCGCCGGGACGACGAGCGCCACCTGGGCGACCCCCAGTCGGTGCCGATGGACAAGCGCTACGGCGACCACCCACCCTGGCACGACGTGCAGCTGGAGATCCGCGGCCCGGCCGTCGGCGACCTGTCGGTCACCTTCCGGGAGCGGTGGGAGGACCCGACCCCGCTCGACCACCGCAACCCGTGGCGGGCCCGCCTGACCAGGCGGGTCGCCCAGCCCCGGCACCCGAGCCCGCTGCCGCCGATGCTCCGGGACCCGGCCCCGGCCGGCCCCCACGCCGTCCAGGTGCTGCGGACCTACCCGGCCAAGCGGCCGGCGCTGCCGTTCGCGCCCTCGGGGGAGCGCAGCATCGCCCGGGCCTACCTCAAGGCCCTGTGGCGGGCTCGCCGGCTGATCTACCTGGAGGACCAGTACCTGTGGTCCGAGGACATCGCCCAGGCCCTGGCCGACGCCCTGCGCCGCTCGCCCGAGCTGCGGCTGGTGGCCGTCGTCCCCCGCTACCCCGACCAGGACGGGCGCCTCACCGGTCCGCCCAACCGCATCGGCCAGCAGGCGGCCCTGGACACGGTGCGAGCCGCCGGCGGCGACCGGGTCGCCGTCTACGACCTCGAGAACGAGGTCGGCACGCCCATCTACGTGCACGCCAAGGTGTGCGTGATCGACGACGTGTGGGCGGCGGTCGGGTCCGACAACCTCAACCGGCGCTCCTGGACCCACGACAGCGAGCTGTCGGCCGCCGTCCTGGACGAGACCAGGGACGAGCGGGCGCCGGCCGACCCGGCCGGCCTGGGCGACGGCGCCCGGGTGTTCGCCCGGGAGCTGCGCCTGCGGCTGTGGCGCGAGCACCTGGGCCGCGGCCCGGGCAGCGACGGCGACCTGCTCGACCCGCGGGAGGGCTTCGAGGCCTGGCGGCGGACGGCCGCCGCCCTGACCGACTGGCACCAGGGCGGCCGCCGCGGCCCCCGCCCGCCCGGCCACGCCACCGAACACCACCCCGGCCGCGTCCGCGCCTGGGCCGCCTGGTGGGCCGCCCCGGTCTACAAGACCCTGGTCGACCCCGACGGCCGCCCGCTGAGCATGCGGCTGCGCAAGGCGTTCTGAGCGCTGCGGGGTGCGCAGGCCGTGGAGGCCGCACCCGGACCACCCACCTCCCGGACGCTCGGCCCCTGCCC
>DATABK010000508.1:0-4116 GCA_036259695.1 Actinomycetes bacterium
GCCATGCTGCGGGTCACGCCGGCCATGGCCGCCACCGGGGCGCTCCCGGCCGGCGCCCGCCCGGCCGAGGGAATGCCGGCGGCCGGGATCCGCCTGCGCGGCCTCCGCTTCGCCTACCCCGGCGGCGAGCCGGTGCTGGACGGCCTGGACCTCGACATCCCGGCCGGCTCGTCGCTGGCCATCGTCGGCCAGAACGGCGCCGGCAAGACCACCCTGGCCAAGCTGCTCTGCCGGCTGTACGACCCCCAGGCCGGGGCGGTCGAGGTCGACGGGGTCGACCTGCGCGAGCTCGACCTGGACAGCTGGCGGGCCCGGCTGGCCGCGGTGTTCCAGGACTTCATCCGCTTCGAGCTGCCCCTGCGCGACAACGTGGCCCCGACCGGCGCCGGCGACGAGGACGTGCTGGCCGCCCTGGCCGAGGCCGGGGCCGAGGGGCTGGCCCCGCTCGACACCGTCCTGGCCCGCGGCTACCAGGGCGGGATCGACCTGTCGGGCGGCCAGTGGCAGCGGGTCGCCCTGGCCCGGGCGCTGTGCGCGGTCCGGCAGGGCGCCGGGGTCGTCCTCCTGGACGAGCCCACCGCCCAGCTCGACGTCCGCGGCGAGGCCGAGATCTTCGACCGCATCCTGGCCGCCACCCGCCACTGCACGACCATCCTCATCTCCCACCGGTTCTCCACCGTCCGCCACGCCGACCGCATCTGCGTGCTCGAGGGTGGCCGGGTGGTCGAGCTCGGCAGCCACGCCGAGCTGATGGCCCTGGGGGGCCGCTACCGGACCATGTTCGACCTCCAGGCCAGCCGCTTCGCCACCGAGGACGCCGAGGGGGTCGCCTATGACCGTCTCGGCTGAGCCCCGGGCGGCCCGGCCGGTCCCCGAGGGCCTCCCCCCGGCCCTGCCGTCGATGTGGCGGTTGTGCCGGCTCGGCTACCGGCACGAGCCCGGGCTGCTGGTCGCGGCCTTCCTGCTGTCGCTGGCGGCGGCCCTGCCGGACGCGCTCCTGTCGCTGTGGCTGGCCCTGCTCGGCAAGGGCCTGCTGGACGGCGACCGGCGGCTGCTCGGTGTGGCCGCGACCGGCCTGGGGCTGTCGGCGGCCCTCACCTGGGTCCTGCGCGTGGTCGACGCCCGGGTCCAGCGCCGCTTCCGCGACCGGGTCACCATCGCCCTGGAGGCCCATGTGGCCCGCCTCCAGGCCTCGGTGGCCACCATCGCCCACCAGGAGCGGCCCGAGTGGCTGGACCGCCTGACCGTGCTCCGCGAGCAGGTGTTCGTCCTCGACCACCTGTACATGTCGCTGTTCTCCACCGCCGGGTGGGTGCTGCGCCTGGCCGTGACCGTGGGGCTGCTGATGTCGATCAGCCCCTGGCTGGCCGCCCTGGCCCTGTTCGCCCTGCCGACGATCCTGACCTCGGCCTGGCGGCCGGCGGTGGAGCGCCAGGCCCAGGAGCGCGGCGCCCCGTCCAGCCGGCTGGCCCGCCACCTGTTCGTGACCGCCACCACCGCCCCGCCGGGCAAGGAGGTCCGGGTCACCGGCATCGGCCCCCGGCTGGCCGCCGACCGCCGGGCCGCCTGGGAGCGCTGGTACGGGCCGCTGGCCAGGGCCCGCTGGGGGTCGGCGGCCTGGCACGCGGCCGCCTGGGCGGTGTTCGGGGCCGGCTATGTGGGCGCGGTCGTGGTCGTGGCCTCGGTGCTGGACGCCGGGCCGGCGGCGGTGCTGCTGGTCCTGGCCGCCGGGTCACGGCTGTCGGCCTACATCGGCGCCACCACCGCCGAGATCGGGTTCCTGCGCGGCATCTGGATGGACGGGTCGCGGCGGCTGGCCTGGCTGGAGGACTACGCCGCCGCGGTGGCGGCCTCGGCCGGCGAGCCGGTGCCGGACACCCTGGCCGACGGCGTCCGCCTGGAGCACGTGTCCTTCGCCTACCCCGGCAGCGACCGCCTGGTCCTGGACGACCTGTCCCTGGAGCTGCCGGCCGGGGCGGTGGTGGCCCTGGTCGGCGAGAACGGCGCCGGCAAGACGACCCTGGTCAAGCTGCTCTGCAAGCTGTACGAGCCGACCTCGGGCCGGATCCTGGTCGACGGCCGGCCCCTGGGCCGGATGGACGCCGGCGCCTGGCGGTCACGGCTGGCCGGCGCCTTCCAGGACTTCTTCCGCTTCGAGCTGCGGGCCCGCCACAGCGTCGGCGTCGGCGACCTGCCCCGCCACGACGACGAGCCGGCGGTGGCCGCCGCCGTCGGCCGGGCCGGGGCCGCCGACGTGGTCGGCCGCCTCGCCGACGGGCTCGACACCCAGCTCGGGCCGACCTGGCCGGGCGGGGTCGAGGTCTCCTTCGGGCAGTGGCAGAAGCTCGCCCTGGCCCGCGGGTTCATGCGCCAGGAGCCGCTGCTGCTGATCCTCGACGAGCCCACCGCCGCCCTCGACGCCGAGACCGAGCACGCCCTGTTCGAGCGCTACGCCGCCGCCGCCCGGGCCGGCGGCGGCATCACCCTGCTGGTGTCGCACCGGTTCTCGACGGTCCGGATGGCCGACCTGATCGTGGTCCTGGACGGGGCCCGCCTGGTCGAGGTGGGCAGCCACGCCGAGCTGGTGGCCCGGGGCGGCCAGTACGCCGAGCTGTACGGCATCCAGGCCGCCGCCTACCGGGACCCGCCCACCCCGGCCGGCCCCACCGGCTGAAGCTCGGTGATCCGGTAGCGGAAGAACTCGCCGTCGGCCCAGCGGTCGCCGTCCGGGTGCCAGCCGAGCCGGCCGGCGCTGGGGATGGTCAGGCCGGCGAAGCTGGCGTAGCCGGTGATCTCGCCCCCGAACCGGTGCCAGCCGAAGCCCCGGCCGTCGGGGTCGCCCCAGCGGTCGAAGGCCAGGGCGCGGATCCGCCCGGACGGGTCCAGGCGCAGGTGCAGCTCGACCGGGGTCTCCCCCACCGCGAAGGCGGCCGTGACCTGGTCGTCGGCAACCGCCGACCAGCGGACCCCGAACCGGGGCAGCAGCGCCGTCGGCAGCCAGACGCCCTCCGCCCCGGCCCGCCCGGCGGCGCTGCGGGAGGTGTCGGGGCCGTCGCCGGCGGCCACCGTGACCAGGCCGGCCAGCTTCCAGCGCATGGCCCCGGCCCCGTCGGCGTACCGGTCGCTGCCGGCGATCAGCCCGGCCGCCCGGGCCGCCCAGACGAAGCCCTGGTGGGGGTTGAGGACCTGGCGGGCCCGGAACGGCAGCCAGCGGCCGACCCTGATGGCGCCCCGCATCCGCAGCCGGGCCGCGGTGTGCAGCGGCGTGCCCGGGGCGATGGCCTGGGTGAGATGGCGGCGCACCGGCGCCGGCAGCCCGTCCAGCTCGGCCGGGTCGAACCGGCCCGGCCCGGCCGGTCGCAGCAGCCGGTCCTCGAGGCCGGCGGCGATGGTCGTCTCCATGACCGCATCCTCCCGCGGCCGCGCCGGTCAGCGTAGGGGCGAACGGCCCCTCCGGGCCAGGACCACCCCGGCCAGGGCGGCAACCACGACCAGGCCGGCGGCCGGCCAGGGCCACCACCCCGGCCACCCGGCCCCGCCCGGGCCCGTCCCGGCCACCGATGGCGGCACGGCCAGGCCGGCGGCCACCGGGGAGGGGCTGGCCCGGCCGCTGGCGTCGACGGCCAGGTCGTGGGTGAGCTCCCCGGCCGTCGAGTCGATCCGCAGGTAGCTGAGCCACATGCCGTCGGCCGGCAGCCAGCCCATGCCCTTGTCGGCCCGTAGGTCGGCCAGGAGCTGGGCCGACGCCGGCCCGCTGGAGGCCAGGGTGACCCCGCCGGTCCGGTCCGGCTGGGGCAGCATGGCCGGGCGCCGGTCGGTGAGCAGGTACAGGTCGGCCTGGATGGGGTCGGCCGGCTGGTGGCCAAGGCCGAGGATGCGCAGGGGCACCCAGGGGTTGCCGGTCGGGATGGTCAGGTGGATCGGGGTGCCGTCGCCAAGGCGCTGGCCGCGGGTCTCGGCCCGGCGGGCGTCGAAGCTGGCCGCCATGAAGATCGGGCTGCGGGCGGCGTAGAAGTCGAGCACCTCGGGGGCGTCGACCGGCAGCCCGAACCCGTGCTCGCGGGCCCAGTCGCCGACCGCCCGGCCGCCGCCCCGGAGGATGGTGATGTCGAGGGC
>DATABK010000509.1:0-4036 GCA_036259695.1 Actinomycetes bacterium
CATATGCAGCCACAGAGAGAGGCCATTTGACCAGCGAAAATAAGGATCAGCGACCAAAAATGGCCGCGAAACGGAAGAACTGTTGGTCCTCCACTTCACTCCACTGGAGCGAAGGAGAGAGGGGTCAGCCGCCCTGGGCGCCCGGGGTCTGGACCAGGTCCGGGGGGACCTCGAGGGGGTTGGGGGTGAAGGCGCTGGCGCCCTCGGGGAGCAGGACCCGCTCGACCGAGAACGAGGAGCCGGGGAGGCGGACGGTGATGCGGTCGACGGCCACCGGGCGGCGGGTCTCGGGGTCGAAGTAGACGACCTGGGCGTCGGCCGGGGGCGGGTCCTCGGCCCGGAAGTTGTCGGGGCCGCCGGCGCCGGTGGTGCCGGCCATGAGGGTCCGGGTGCCGTTGACGACCTCGGTGCCGAAGCGGTGCAGGTGGCCCTCGAGGACGGTGGCCACGTGCCCGCGGGCGTAGGCGGCCAGCCGGCCGTCGTGGACCAGGAGGACGTCGGGGCGCAGGGCCTGGCGTTCGATGGCGTCGGCCACGCCGACGCTCCGGGCCACCTTCAGCTCCTCGAACTCCTCCACCTGGTGGCCCTTGCCGGGGGTGAAGGTCGGGTCGGCGACCCCGAAGAACCGGATGCCGGCGACCTCGGTGCCGCCCCCGTCCAGCACCCGGGCGTTGTCGTTGCGGGCCACGGCCTCGACCATGTCCTGGTCGTCGTGGTTGCCCTTGACGAACAGGTACGGCACCTCGAAGCGGCCGATGTTCGCGGCGACCTGTGGCTCTGTGGGCAGCCCCCAGGTGCCCATGTCGCCGGTGTCGACCACCGCGGCCACGTCGAACTGGTCGGCCAGCCGCTCGGCCAGGTCGAACCCGGCCGGGTTGAGGTGGAGGTCGGAGACGTGGAGGACCCGGACGGTGCCGTTGCCGTCGAGCTCGCCGACCGGGCTGGCCAGGGCGGCATAGGCGCGGTCGAGGTTGCGGCCGATGCGGACCATCTCCTCGCGCAGGGTCCGCAGCCGGTCCAGGCCGGTGCGGACGTCGCCGATCAGGGCCGGGGCGTACTCGAGGGCGCCGTCGTAGCGGGGCTCGCGGAAGGCGGTCAGGTCGTAGGTGGCCAGGGCCGGCACCAGGAGCAGGACGGTGGCCAGGAGGCCGCCGAGGCCGCAGCGGACCAGCCGCCGGCGGGTCCGGCGCCGGAACAGCAGCACCGCGGCCAGCCCGCCGGCCAGGCCGAGGACGGCGATCCGGACCAGGAAGCCGGTGGCGGCCCGGCGGGCCTGGTCCTCGAGCGGCCCGAGGGTCGCCTCCAGCTCGGCGAACCGGGGGCCGCCGGGCCCCGACGGGCCGGGGCTGCCCTCCAGCAGCCGCCCCAGCCGCTCCACGTCGACGTCGTCGATGGTGGCCCGGAAGGCGAGCGGGCCCTGGTGGGTCCGGGCCGAGACCGAGCCGAAGGGCGGCGCGGCCAGCCGGCTCGACCCGGTCAGGGCGGCCCCGGCCTCCAGCCGGACCCGGGCCGGGCCGACGGTGACCTCCTGGCGGGCCAGGAGGGTCACGGCCAGCACCGCCCCCAGCACCCCGGCGGCCACGGGCAGCGCCCAGGGGGCCATGCGCCTGGCCAGGTCGGTCAGGGAGGCCCGGGTCGGCCGGCGGAGGGTCAGGCGGGGACGGCGTCGGCCTCCAGGCCCAGGAATGGCGCCCAGCCAGGTTCGATGCGGCCGACGGCGATCACGATCCAAAGCGTCTCCTTGGGCGCCCGGGGCTCGCGCCGCAGGCGGAAGCCCGCCTCGTGGAGCAGGCGGTCCTCCTTCTGGCTGTTGCAGCGCCGGCAGGCCGCGACCACGTTCTCCCAGACGTGGAGGCCGCCACGGGAGCGGGGCACCACGTGGTCGACGTTCTCGGCTCGCTCGCCGCAGTACTGGCAGGTGTGGTCATCGCGTACGAACACCGCTCGACGGGAGAGCCCGGCCCGGGCTCGGAACGGCACCTTCACAAAGTACCGGAGCCGGATGACGCTGGGGGCCTGGACCTCCAGGGTGGCCCCGCGGACAAGGCCGCTGCCGGGCACGAGCACGTCGGCCTTCTCCTTCAGCACCAGCACCACCGCCCGCCGCACCGGCACGACGCAGATCGGCTGGTATGACGCGTTGAGGACGAGCGCTCGCTCCACCATGCCCTCCCGTGGCGATGGCTGGGGCCGTTCAGCAGTATAACGGGGGTGGTCAGCCTTCCTGGGGGGCGTCGGGGATGAGGACCCGGAACGAGGACCCGCCCCCGGCGCGCTCCTCCACCCAGGCCCGCCCGCCGTGGAGCTCGGCGAAGCGGGCGACCAGGGTCAGGCCGATGCCCACCCCGGGGGCGTGGGTGGGCGCACCCGGGCCCTGGCGGAACGGCTCGAACACGCTGTCGCGGAGCTCGGCCGGGACCCCGGCGCCGGCGTCCTCGACCGCCAGCAGGACGCCGTCGCCGCCGGGCGGGCGCTCCACCCGGACCCACACCGGGGTGTCCGGGGGGGTGTGCCTGGCCGCGTTGGCGAGCAGGTTCTCGATGATCCGCTCGACCTTGCCGGGGTCCAGGGAGACGGCCACCGGCTCGGCCACGACCTTCGGCGTGCGGCCGTTGAGCAGGCCCCAGTCGTCGGTGATCCGGGCCGCCAGGGCGGCCACGTCGGTCGGGCGGCGCTTGGGGGCGACGATCCCGTGGGTGAGCCGGTCCAGGTCGAGCAGGTCGTTGAGGAGCCGGTCGAGCTTGCGGGCGTTGGCCACCAGCCGGGTGTAGAGGTCGCTGCGGTCGGCGTCGGCCAGGTAGTCGGCCTTGTGCTCCAGGGTCAGGCCGATGCCGACGATCGCGGCCAGGGGCGTGCGCAGCTCATGGGAGACGGCGTCCAGGAAGGTGTTCTTCATCTCGTCCAGGGCGCGCAGCCGCCGGGTCGCCTCACGCTCCAGCTCCAGGGCCCGGCGGACCTCGGTCAGGTCGACCACCACGCCCTGCCAGTACAGGGGCTTGCCGTCCTCGTCGCGGACCAGCACGCACTCGTCGCGGATCCACATGACGTGGCCGTCGGCGTGGATCGTCCGGTACTCCATCCGGAACGGCTCGCCGGTCTCCTCGCAACGGGCCTCCTCGGCCAGCACCCGCTCCCGGTCGTCGGGGTGCAGGCGGGTCTTCCAGAAGTTCTTGACCGAGGTCTGCTCGGGGGTCAACCCGAACATCGACACCCGGGGGTTGACCCACATCCGGGACCCACCGACCTCGAACTCCTCGCTGTAGACCATCACCGGGAGCTGCTCGACCAGGGTCCGGAAGCGGCTCTCGGCCTTCTGGCGCTCGACCAGCTCCTGCTGGGCGGCGGCGTACAGGCGGGCGTTGTCGAGGGCGACCGAGGCCACCTCGGCGAACCGGCTGGCCTGGGTGACCTCCTCCTCGGTGAAGGTCCGGCCGGGCTCGGAGAAGGCCAGGCCGATCACGCCGTAGACCGTCCCGCCCGACACCAGCGGGAGCCCGAGCACGGCCCGGAAGGCGTCGGTGGCCACCTCGCGGACCCGCCCCTCCCACTGGCTGTAGTCGGGGATGGCCAGGGCGTGGCCGGTCTCCCAGACCCGGCCGGACAGGCCCTCGCCCTTGAGCATGCGCAGCCCGACCAGGCCGGCATAGGCCCCGGTGCCCAGCCGCAGGACCATCTCGCCGCTGCCGGGCTCGATCAGGCAGATGTAGCCGTTGGGGGCACCGACCTCCTGGCCGGCCCAGTTGACGATCCGCTCCAGCAGCCCGCCCGCGGCCAGGGGGTCCAGCTCAGGGTCCACGACCGGGCCCCAGCTCGCGCTCCAGGGCGGCCCCGAACCGCTCCAGGGCCGCCTGATCGTAGAGGGCGAACACGACCGTGGGGACCGGGTCCGGCCCGGCGGCGTGGTCGCGGACGGCGGCGGCCATGGCCGTGGCCGCCGCCTCCAGCGGGACCCCGCCGACCCCGGTGCCCAGGGCGGGCAGGGCGACGCTGGCCAGCCCCTCGGCGGCGGCCAGCCGCAGGGCGGCCGCGGTGGCGG
>DATABK010000510.1:0-2831 GCA_036259695.1 Actinomycetes bacterium
GGGCTGGACCGGCTCGTCCCGCCCGACCGGGTGCCGCGCGACGCCGACCTGTTCCTGTGCTTCGACGCCGGCTCGCTCGACCGCCTGGGCACCCTGGTCGACGCCTTCCGGGGCGCCACCCGCAGCGTGGTCGTCGACCACCATGCCTCCAACACCCGCTTCGGCGACGTCAACCTGATCGACGCCGCCTCGCCGGCCAGCGCCGTGCTCTGCCGGGAGCTGCTGCGCCGCCTCGACCTGCCCCTGGACACCGAGATCGCCACCGCCCTCTACACCGGGCTGGTCACCGACACCGGGCGCTTCCAGTACCAGGCCACCACCCCCGAGACCCACCTGCTGGCGGCCGAGCTGCTGGCCGCCGGGGTCCAGCAGTACGAGGTGGCCAAGGCCGTGTTCGAGACCAACGACATCGGCTACCTGCGGCTGGTCGCCGACGCCCTCGGCCGCATCGCCCAGGTCCCGGGGGCCTCGCTGGTCTGGACCAGGGTCGACCTGGCCGACCTGGCCGAGCACGGGGTCGACATGGACGAGACCGAGGGGCTGATCGACCTGGTCCGCACCGACGGGGCCAGCGACGTGGCCGCCGTCCTCAAGCAGCAGCCCGAGGGCGGCTTCAAGGTCTCGCTGCGCTCCAAGGGAGCCACCGACGTCGGCAAGCTGGCCACCAGCTTCGGCGGCGGCGGGCACAAGTACGCCGCCGGCTACACCACCGACCTGGATGCCGAGGCGGCGGTGGCCGCCCTGGTCGCCGAGCTCACCGGCGCAGGGGGTCCGGGGGACGCAAGCCCAGTCCCCCGGAGCGACCCCAAGACCCCGGTCGGGTAAGGGGCTGCGCCGCGGTGGACGGGGTGCTCGTCTGCGACAAGCCGGCGGGGCTGACCTCCCACGACGTGGTCGCGCGGGTGCGCCGCCTGGCCGGGCAGCGCCGGGTCGGGCACGGCGGCACCCTCGATCCCCCCGCCACCGGAGTGCTGGTCCTGGCCCTCGGCCGGGCCACCCGGCTGCTGCCGTTCCTGCCCACCGAGCCCAAGCGCTACCTGGCCGAGGTCGCCTTCGGGGCCGAGACCGACACCCTGGACGCGGCCGGCACGGTCACCGCCACCACCGCCGCCGACGGGGTCGACGAGGACGGCCTGCGGGCGGCCCTGGCCGGGTTCCTCGGCCCCCAGGAGCAGGTCCCGCCGATGGTCTCGGCCATCAAGGTGGCCGGCGAGCGCCTGTACGCCAAGGCCCGCCGGGGTGAGGAGGTCGAGCGGCCCCCCCGGCCGATCGTGATCCACGAGCTGGAGCTGCTCGGCTTCATCCCTGGGCAGCGGCCCCTGGCCACCATCTCGGTCGTCTGCTCGGGCGGCACCTATGTCCGGTCACTGGCCGCCGACCTCGGCCGGGCCCTCGGCACTCTGGCCCACCTGGCCAGCCTGCGGCGCACGGCCGTTGGCCGGTTCACCGAGGCCGAGGCCGACACTCTGGAGGAGCTGGCCGAGCCGGGGCGGCTGGAGGCGGCCGTGCTCGACCCGGCGGCGGCGATGGCCTCGACCGTGACCCGGGCCCTGACCCCGGCCGAGGCGTCCGCCCTGGCCACCGGCCGGACCCTCGACCCGACCGGCCGGAGCGACCCGGTGGCCGCCGTCGGCCCCGACGGGCGCCTGGTCGCGGTCATCCAGGACAGCGCCGGCCGGGCCCGCCCCAAGGTGGTACTGGCGTGACGGTCCGGCGGTTCGACGGGGTGGCGGCCGTGCCGGATGGGCTCGGGCCCACCGTGGTCACCGTGGGGATGTTCGACGGCGTCCACCGGGGGCACCGGGCGCTGCTCGACCGGGTGGTGGCCGAGGCCGCGGCCCGGGAGGTGCCGGCGGCCGCGGTCACCTTCGACCGGCACCCGCTGGCCGTGCTCCGCCCCGGGAGCGAGCCGCCCCTGCTCACCACCCTGGACCGCAAGGTCGCGCTGCTCGGCCAGGCCGGCATGGCGGTGGTGGTGGTGCTCGAGTTCACCCGCGAGCTGTCCCAGGTCCCGGCGGAGGCGTTCGCCGCCGAGGTGCTGTTCGACGCCCTGGCCGCCCGGGCGGTGGTGGTCGGGGAGAACTTCCGCTTCGGCCACAGGGCGGCCGGCGACCCCGCCCTGCTGGCCGAGCTCGGCCGGCCCCGGGGGATCGAGGTCGTGGCCGTGCCCCTGTACGCCCAGGGCGACCAGGCCGTGTCCTCGACCCGGATCCGGGCCGAGCTGGCCGCCGGGGACGTGGCCGCCGCGGCCGCCTCCCTCGGCCGCCCCTACGCCGTCGAGGGAACGGTGGTCGGCGGCGACCGCCGCGGCGGCCCCCTGCTGGGCGTCCCCACCGCCAACCTGGAGGTGCCCGACAGCATCGCCCTCCCCGCCGACGGGGTCTACGCCGGCCACCTTGCTGACGACGCCGACGGGGATGCCCGGCCGGCCGCGGTCAGCGTCGGCACCAACCCCCAGTTCGGCACCGACCGGCGGGTCGAGGCCCACGTGCTCGACTTCGACGGCGACCTGTACGGCCACCGGGTGTCGGTCGACTTCACCCACCACCTCCGTGGCCAGGCCGTGTTCGCCGACGTGGACGAGCTGAGCGCCCAGATCAAGGCCGACGTCGAGGAGGCCCGGCGGCTGCTCGGTCAGGCTGGGGCCGGCGGCCGCAGCCGGGCGGCGCGGGAGGAGAGGTAGCGCCGCTCGGGCAGGCTGAGGGTGCGGCGGGCGGCCAGCCGGTAGGCGGCCTTGGCCGCCTCCCGGTCGCCGGCGAGCTCGAGCAGGTGGGCCCGGACGGCCTCGAGGCGATGGTGGCCGGCCAGCGCGGGATCGGACTCGGCCGCGG
>DATABK010000511.1:0-2492 GCA_036259695.1 Actinomycetes bacterium
CCGTCGGGAGCGGAGCCGCAGCGGACGCTAGCGGACGCTTGCTCAGGAGTCTTTCCTGGGCAGCCCCCAAGGCCCGCCGTCGACGACGATCTGAGCGACCTCGGCCACCGGTCGCCGCGACGACCGGGCCGCCGACCGTATCCGCTGGTAGGCGACGTCGGCCGAGATGCCCTCGCGGCCCATCAGCACGCCCTTGGCCTGCTCGATGAGGATGCGGTGGTCGAGGGCCCACTGGAGCTGCTCGATCAGCCGGCCCTGGAGCTCGGCCGTGAGCGCGCTGCCGAGCAGGGCGCCGGCCAGCCGCCCGTACACCTCGGCCGCGTTGCGCTCGCTGTGGTCCCATTCGTGGGGCTCGGCCAGGTAGAAGTTGAGGCTGCCAACGGTGCCCTGGGCCACCTGGACCGGCACGCTCAACACGGCGTGGACTCCGTCGTGGCGCAGGACCCTGGTCAGCTCGGGCCAGCGCTCCTCGGCGGCGGTGTCCGCGATCAGCTGGAGCGTGCCCCGCTCGAACGCCTCCACGCAGGGACCCTCGCCGAGCCGCTCCTGGGCCGCCTCCATGACCTGGGCGCGCGGGTCGGTGGCGGTCACCCAGCGCAGCACCTCGCCCTCGCCGATCAGCATCAACCCGGCCCCGTCGGCCTTGAAGAGCGTCTTGGCCGCGTCGACAACCTGCTGCATGGCCGGTTCCAGGCCCCGCTGGCGGAACCGTAGGTCCTGCAGTGACCCGATGCTCTTGAGAAGCGCCTCGACGTCGATGCGCTCCTCGATGTTCATCCGTGTGCTGCCCATGGGCGCCTATTCTTGCGCAGCGGGACCAAGGAGGGCGAGGCGGCGGCCACGTTGGCCGAGCTACGAGTGGGAGCCCTCCTACTCGACCGCAAGCTATGTTGACCTCCTGCGCACCTGCTCCGGCAACCGCGCGGCCCGCCTACAACAGCCCGAGGTAGCGTAGGACCGCCAGGACCCGTCGGTTGTCGCCTTCAGAGGGTGGCAGGCCGAGCTTGCCGAAGATGCTGGCCACGTGCTTCTCCACCGCACCGTCGCTGACCACCAGGGCCTTCGCGATCGCGCTGTTCGAACGGCCCTCGGCCATCAGGGCGAGCACCTCCCGCTCGCGCGGGGTCAGCGCGGCGAGGCCGTGCGCGTGACGGCCGGCGGCGAGAAGCTGGCCGACCACCTCGGGGTCGAGCGCGGTGCCGCCGGCGGCGACCCGGGCCAGCGCGTCGGTGAACTCGGCCACGTCGGCGACCCGGTCCTTGAGCAGGTAGCCCACCCCGGCGGCGCCACCCTCCAGCAGCCGGGTCGTGTACCGGGTCTCGATGTACTGGGAGAACACCAGCACGCCGGTCCGCGGATGCCGGCGTCGAAGCTCGAGGGCCGCCCGCAGCCCCTCGTCGGTGTGGGTCGGCGGCATGCGGATGTCCACCACGGCCACGTCGGGATGGTGCTCGGCCACCGCGGCGAGCAGGGCGTCGCCGTCGGCCACGGCGGCGCACACCTGCTGGCCACGGTCCTCGAGGAGCCGGATGAGCCCCTCGCGCATCAGGGCGGCGTCCTCGGCGATCACGACCCGCATGGCCGGCATGCTCTCACGCCCGCAGGGGCAGCTCGACGGCGACCCGCGTCGGCCCGCCGGGTGGACTCGTGATCTCCAGGCGGCCGTCGACGGTGCGGACCCGCTGGGCCAGTCCGGTGAGGCCGCTGCCACCGGGATCGGCTCCGCCGGCGCCGTCGTCGGTGACGCTGAGCAGCAGGGTCCCGTCCCGTCCGGTCGCCTCGAGGAGGATCCGGCCGGCGTGGCTGTGCTTGGCCGCGTTGGCCAGCAGCTCGGCGGCGCAGAAGTAGGCGATGGTCTCGATCGCCGGGGTGGGCCGGACCGGGATGTCGGCGGCCAGCTCGACCGGGATGGCGCTGCCGGCGGCGAGGGTGGCGAGCGCGTCGGCCAGGCCGTTGTCGAGCACCGGGGGGTGGATGCCGCGGGCCAGGTCACGGAGCTCGGCGAGGGCGTCCTTGGCGCTGCGGTGGGCGGCGTCGACCAGCTCGCGGGCGCCGGTGACGTCCCGCGGGTCGCCCTCGTCGCCGAGCTTCTCCTTGGCCATGCCCAGGTGCATCGCCAGGGTGGCCAGCCGGATCTGCGCCCCGTCGTGCAGGTCGCGTTCGACCTGGCGCAGCCGCTCGGCGGCATCGTCCACCGCCAGGGCCCGGGTCTGTTCCAGGTCGCGGACCCGCTCGGCCAGCCAGCCCGGGCCGAGCAGGCCGTGGAGGAGCCAGCGGTCGTCACCCAGGGGGCGGCGACCACCATGGCCACGCCGACCCCGAAGGCCAGAAACGTGCCCGGATAGGTGGCGACGTGGAGCGCGCGACCAGGGAACGGGGTGCCGGCCAGCACCGGGCTCAACCGCACGCCGGGAGGATGGTTGCGGAACAGCCCCCACCAGAACGGGTAGGTCAGGTTGGCCAGCCCGGCCACCCAGAGAAAGACGGCGTAC